>JANMUW010000498.1:0-22435 GCA_031392105.1 Acidobacteriota bacterium
GTCCTACGCAATACCTATTTGCTGCTGGCCATAGCGCTGGTTCCCACGGTTATTGGCGCATTGGTCGGTGTGAATATGAACTTCAGCTTCATGCGCGCCAGCCCGATGATGATGACGATCGGCATCATCGCGATTTTCTACGGTTGGATCTGGGCGATTGAAAAAAATCGTGATAGTTCGCTTGGCGTCGGCTTGTTGCTTGGCTTCACGTTCTTTATGGGCCTGCTGTTAGGCCCCTTGCTGCAGCGCACTTTGGGCATGAGCAACGGTGGTCAGTTGATCGGCCTCGCGGCGGGTGGTACGGCCGCAGTGTTCTTCGCCATGGCGGGCATCGCCACGACAACCAAGCGCGATCTCACCGGCATGGGCAAATTTCTCGGTATCGGCGTGATTGTGGCGATGGTTCTGGTGATTGCGAATATCTTCTTCCAATCATCGGCTGTGCACATGACGATTCTCGCGATCTTCATACCTTTGTCGGCGATGTTGATGCTATATCAACTGCATGCTGTCGTACGCGGTGGTGAAACTAACTACATCAGCGCGACCCTGAGCATCTTCATCAGCATCTACAATTTGTTCTCGGCCTTGCTGCAAATGCTTGGCATATTCGGCGGCCGTGACGACTGAGCTAATTTTGTAGCGCCGACGTAAAAAGGGCCCTCAAGTCACGCGATTTGAGGGCCTTATTTTTTTCTAGCAGTAAATCGCCTAATGGGCAGATGGGCCTGTCGCCAGCGCGACAAATTCCTGTTCGATACGCTAGGAGTTTAACAACCGTTCAGGAATCGTGGCGGGCGAAAATTCGCCGCTGGGAGGGCTGGCGGCGAAACGTTTTGCCACATCGGCATTGCGTGAAACCTGCACCAAGATTATCAGCGCGACTTAGCGAAACCACACGGCGCCAATAATTCCCAATCAGCCCTCAAACCTGACGGCTGGAATAAAAGATGGACAGAAAGTAAGGCTTGCAGCGATTCGACCATGCTGCGGATTATAGCTGCAACATGCGCCCGTCAAAAAAATAAGCGAGGCACGCGTTACGCGCACCTCGCAAAGGAATCAACGACCGAGGAGGAAGAAGCTGATTCGAGGAGATTCTAAAATGCTAAGTCGTCTACGGAAAATTCTTCACCCAAACATGAATCAAGACGAAGACGAAGACACCGGAAAACACGGGCTGGCTGACAAGATCTCCGGCCTTGGCCAAAAGATCATCGGTGAGATCGAGACGATCGGCGGTGTATTGACCGGCGATCCGATCACACAGGCCGAAGGCGAGTTTAATGTCGAGGTCGGCGATGTGCGCGAGGATCTTGAAGAAGAGTTGAACCGCCGAGACGCCGAGACGCGGAGCGAAGAGAACGACGGATGAGCGCAAGCGTTGAATCCTCCAAAGACGGTGGGTTTCAGCTGCCGGCACGCATGCGCGGCCTCCAGCCGACGCTGATCCGTCAGTTTTTTGAGCGGGCGTTGCCCGACAGTATCAATTTCGGATTAGGCGAGCCTGATCTGCCGACACCGCAGTTCATGCGCGAAGAGGCGGCCCGCGTTGTGCTTGAAGAGCAGAACGGCTATACGTCGCATCCGGGAATTCCGGCCCTGCGGGATAAGATCGCCGAGCAATACCCGCATCTCGATCTCCCGCGGACGGGTGTCGTTGTTACCTGCGGATCGCAGGAAGCGATGACGGATGCGTTTCTCTGCACGGTCGAAGCCGGCGACGAGGTGCTGCTTCCAAACCCAAGTTTCCCCGCATATGATGCGTGCACACGCATCGCTCAGGCGACGCCCGTTTATTATCGAATGCCGGCGAATGATGATTTCAAATTTGATATTTCAGATTTCAAATCGAGGATTACCGAACGCACAAAACTCGCGGTCGTCATCTCCCCTTCGAATCCGACGGGCAAGATCTTGACCGAGGAAAACCTGAAGCAGATCGCCGCAGAGCTGGAAGGCACTGGAATCTGGCTGATCTCCGACGAGATATACAGCGACTTGTACTTTGGCGCGAGGCCTCATTCGGCGAGCGAGTATTACGAAAAGACGATCATCGTCAGCGGCCTTTCGAAAAGTTTGTCGATGACCGGATGGCGGCTCGGTTGGGCTGCGTGCAAAGATCCGGAAGTGATCAATGCGATTCAGGTGCTCCACGGATTTACGACAGTCTGTACATCTACGATCACGCAAAAGGCTTCACTCCTCGCGTGGACGGATGAGGCCGGGGCGGCCAAGCAGCACTCACGCGATGTTTACAAAAAGCGCGGAGAATTCCTTGTCGATCTCTTCAAGAAGGAACTTGGGCTAAACGCGACCGCGCCTGAAGGAGCGTTCTATACGATGCTCGACGTGCGGAGTCTCGGAGACGACATTGAGATCGCCGAAAGGTTTTTACAGAATCGTGTGGTCACTGTTCCCGGAGTTGCTTTCGGAAGCGAAGCCAAAGGCTTTTTGCGGATCTCGTTCTGCAATTCGGAAGAGCGAATGGCCGAAGGCGTAAGAAGAATGAAGCAGGTGATGTAGGTCGGACTGATTAGCTGGCCACAGGATGCAAAAGCCCGCGCGTAAGCAAGGGCGATATGAGATTTCAAGGGCGGACACGACGTTCCAACATCGTGAGCCTATCGCCCTTCCTAACGGTCGGGTTGTGCACGTATGAAAAAATATCGAGTTGGAATCTTAGGTGCGACCGGCACGGTTGGTCAGCGGTTTGTGCAGCTGCTCGAGGGCCATCCGCAATTCGAGATCACGGCGCTCGCTGCGTCTGATCGTTCGGCAGGGAAGCCGTACGCCGAGGCTTGCGCGTGGAAACTGTCAGGAGTGATTCCGGCCGCCGTGGGCGAAATCGTTGTCCAGCCCATCGAGCCTCCACTTGATTGCGACGTGGTATTTTCGAGTTTGCCATCCTCGATCGCGCGTGAAACCGAAGAAGCTTTTGCTCGTGCCGGTTTTCCCGTGATCAGCAATTCGTCGAGCTACCGAATGGACGATGACGTCCCTCTGCTCATCCCCGAAATTAATCACGCACACGTCGGGCTCATCGAAACCCAAAGACAACGTCGCGGATTTGGCAAAGGATTCATCGTAACCAATCCGAATTGCGCCGTCGCGAGCTTTGCCCCACCGCTTGCCGCGCTCCATCGAAAATTTGGCCTCAAGTCCGTGATCGTCACGACGATGCAGGCGATCTCGGGCGCAGGTTATCCTGGTGTTTCGTCGATGGACATCTCCGACAACGTCCTGCCGTACATTGCCGGAGAAGAGCCCAAGGTAGAAACAGAAGCGCAGAAGATCCTCGGCGAATTCTCGAACGGCTCGGTCATAAACGCTGACTTTAGTGTCTCGGCTCAGTGTTTTCGCGTCGATGTGATAGACGGGCATACTGCGTCGGTGCGTGTGAACTTGAAAGAGAGTTCAACTTTGGAAGACGTGGTCGATGCAATGAAATCTTTTCCGGTTTTGAAGCTTCACTCATCGCCCGAACATTTTATCGAGGTGCTCGACGAACCGTCGCGGCCGCAGCCCAGACTCGATCGTGATAATGGCCACGGAATGACGATCACCGTCGGCCGTGTGTTTCCGGACAATGTATTCGATTACCGCTTTGTCGCTCTGAGCCACAACACGGTTCGCGGTGCGGCTGGATCGGCCATCCTCAATGCGGAGCTTCTGATCGACAAGGGCATCATATAAATGAATTCGGACCTGCGACTAGATCAAACATTTGCCGGCCGAGTTTTGATCACCATCGGGTTTGCCGTATTGACGCTGCTTCTCTTCGCTCTCCTTTACTATACCTTCGACGTAATTCTGTTGATCTTCGCCGCCGCACTATTGGCTATATTTCTTCATGGCCTGGCCGAGATCCTGGGACGGTACGTCAGGGTCAGTGAGGGGTGGCTCGTACTGATCGTTTCGCTATCACTCATCGCTATCCTGGCCGGAGCGATAGCATTACTCGCTCCTGACGTTGCGGAACAGATGCGACATCTTCGCGTCGAGCTGCCCAAGTCGGCGCAGGAAGTTGCGACTTACATTTCACAATTCGGCTGGGGGCGGACGCTGCTCGACCAGCTTCCGAGCGTTGATGACGTGCGCCAAAACATCGACGCGTCTTCATTTCTCAGCGGGGTCGGCGGCTTCTTCTCGTCGACCGTCGGCGCGATCGGAAATTTCTTGATCGTAATTTTGCTGGCGATCTACCTGGCGAGCGAGCCGAGGTTCTATGTGCGGGGGATAGTAAAGCTATTCCCGAAATCGCGCCGCCACCGTGCGACTCAAGTCATTGGTGCTATCGGCGAGACGCTCCGTTGGTGGCTTATTGGGAAAGTCGCGTCGATGATCTTCATTGGGCTGCTGACGTGGATCGGCTTATCGATACTCGGCGTTCCCCTTGCACTAACTCTCGGACTGATCGCCGGGCTGCTGTCGTTCATTCCAAACTTTGGGCCGATCATCTCTGCGCTGCCGGCATTGCTTTTGGCTTTCATTGCCAGCCCGATCATGGCCGTCTATGTGTTGGGCCTTTATATTGGAGTGCAGCTTATCGAGTCGAATATCGTGACGCCGTTGATCGAGCGTGAAACCGTAGAGCTGCCGCCTGCGTTGACGATCGTCTCCCAGCTTGGTCTCGCCGTGCTTGTCGGCGGGCTTGGACTGGTATTGGCGACGCCACTCCTGGCCGTCATCATGGTGCTCGTACAGATGGTGTACATCCAGGATATCCTCGGGGATAAGGATGTCGAGGTAGAGGAGAAGGGGTTGGATGAGTCGGAGCATGACGCGCTCGGTGATGCGGGTACTTCTTGACGCAGAGATCGCGGAGATCGCGGAGGAGGAAGGCATCAGAATATATCTCCGCGATCTCCGCGTTTAATAGTCTTTACTTATGATCGAAAGATACACATTGCCAGAGATGGGCGCGGTTTGGGCGCTGCAGAACAAGTTTCAGAAGTGGCTCGATGTCGAGATCGCTGTCTGCGAAGTTCACGCCGAGGACGGAACTATCCCGGCCGAAGCGTTGGAACAGATCAAATCGAAGGCCGCATTCACGGTCGAGCGCATTAACGAGATCGAGAAAACTACTGATCACGATGTAATCGCGTTTACGACCAACCTTGCGGAGAACATCGGCGATGCTGCTCGGTTCGTACACTTCGGGCTGACGTCGAGCGATGTCGTCGACACAGCGAACGCGTTGCTGCTAAGAGAATCTTGCGACATTTTGCTTGAGAAGACGGATGCGTTGCTCGATGTGCTGAAACGGCGTGCATTCGAATTCAAAGACACTCCGCAGATCGGACGGACGCATGGTATCCATGCCGAGCCGACATCGTTTGGGCTCGTCTGGGCACTATGGTATTCCGAGATGCAGCGAAACCGTTCAAGGCTCAGGAAAGCGCGTAAGCGCATTTCCGTTGGCAAGATCAGCGGCGCGGTTGGAGCGTTCGCGCATCTTTCGCCGGATGTTGAAGAACGCGTGTGTGCGAAACTCGGATTGAAAGCGGCGGATGTTTCAACCCAGGTAATTCAGCGGGACCGATACGCCGAATATCTTTGTACGCTGGCGATAATCGCCTCGACGCTTGAGAAGATCGCGCTGCAAGTTCGGCATTGGCAGCGGACCGAGGTTCGCGAAGCGCAGGAAGCATTTAAGAAAGGACAAAAAGGTTCGTCCGCAATGCCGCACAAGCGCAACCCGATCCTGTCCGAACGCATCTGCGGAATGGCTCGCACGGTTCGAGCTAATTCAATAGTCGGTTTAGAGAATGTCGCCCTCTGGCACGAGCGGGACATCTCGCATTCGTCGGCGGAACGAATCGTCCTACCGGATTCGAGTGCGACACTCGATTACATTCTCGCGAAAGCGACGTCGCTGCTCGACACGCTTGTCGTATATCCCGAGAACATGCTCAAGAATCTCAACCTGACGGGTGGGTTGGTTTTCAGCGGACAGTTGATGCTTGCGTTGACGCAAAAAGGTGTTTCACGCGAGGATGCTTACTCTTACACTCAGCGGAATGCGATGAAGGTCTGGGACGAGGGCGGAAATTACCAGGAGTTGGTAACGAAAGACGCGGACATCTCTTCACACTTGTCGTCGGAAGAAATAGCCCGCGTCTTTGATTTGAAATACTATCTGCGAAATGTGGAGAAAGTTTTCGCGAGGGTCTTCGATCAGTTAGACCACTTGTCAGCAAACTCTCCGACGAACGGAATCTTATAGATCTCACCATTGAAGGCCTTGATCGCACTAATGATCATGAAGACGAAAAACGCAAGGCCGACTAAAGCGATGACTAGCCATAGCAACGTCGCGACAAGAGCCAACGCCGTGGAGCCGCTCAATGCAAGCCCGATAGCAATTATGTAGCACGGAATTCCTATTACGAGGCCAATGCCTGACAACAAGATGGATTGCATCGCATGAAATCTGGGAAGTTTGTTTGTCTTATCCGTAACCAAAACAATAATGCTATAGATCAATCCCAAAGCGCAGACTAGGTTTCCCACGTAGCATATGAGCGCACCGACGTTGTTATCCAGCCCAAGTGCAGTTTTACCACCTGACATGTTTTGCATAATGAGTTTGTTTTCTCCTTTAGGGGTTCGGTTCTTTCCGGGAAATGGCAGAAAAAGACTGTCGGAAACGTATCACAGGACGTTGATTAAAACAACAAACTCGGGCACAATCTACAATTTCTTTCAGGGAGAAATATGAAAGCGAAAGTATATGTGACGCTCAAACCCAGCGTTCTTGATCCTCAGGGAAAGGCGATCCATCATTCGGTCGAATTGATGGGGTTTGAGAAAATCGCGGATGTCAGGCAGGGAAAGTATTTTGAGATCGCTCTTGATGACAATCTCTCGGCTCGTGAAGCACAAGACGCGGTCGAAAAGATCGCGAAAGACGTTTTAGCCAATCCGGTCATCGAGGATTACAGGGTCGAAGTAGTTAATGGATAGTGCTAAATGCTAAACGGTAAGTGGTAAGTTCGTGGTTTGAACTTACCACTTAGCACTTACCGCTCAGCACTACAAAGATTATGAAGTTCGGAGTAATAGTTTTTCCCGGTTCCAATTGCGATCACGACGCGTATCACGTTGTGTCGAAGCATGTCGGCCAGCCCGTTGATTTCGTGTGGCATAAGGAGACCGATCTAAGCAGCTACGATGCAGTCATTGTTCCCGGAGGATTTTCGTACGGCGATTATCTGCGTGCCGGTGCGCTCGCGAGCTTTTCTCCGGTCATGAACGCGGTGAAGAATTTTGCTGCTGACGGGAAATTCGTATTCGGAATTTGTAACGGGTTTCAGATCCTGTGCGAAAGCGGTTTGCTCCCCGGTGCGTTGATGCGAAATGCCGGGCTTCACTTTGCTTGCAAGCACGTCAACATTCGGATCGAAAACCAGAACACGCCGTATACGAACCTGATCGAGAACGGCAAGGTTCTCTCGATACCGATCGCTCACGCCGAAGGAAATTATGTTTGCGACGACGCGACGTTCAATTCGCTGGAAGAAAACAATCAGATAGTATTTCGGTACTGCGAGGAAAATGGAGAGACAACGGCCGAATCAAATCCTAACGGTGCGCGTTCGAACATCGCCGGCATTTGTAATCTAGATCGGAACGTCCTCGGCATGATGCCGCATCCCGAAAGGGCTTGCGAGGAGTTGTTGGGATCGAACGACGGCCGGGACATTTTCCGCTCGCTGACTCACGCGATCTCGATGAATGGGGCTGGGGTGTAGAAAAGCGGCGAGGCTTTCCCCGCCGCCGGATCTAATAGCACTTATCGGACTCATTCTTCTCCGTTTTTAATAAACCGCCTTACTCGCCGAGCTTATATTCACACCACCATTCGTAGTGATAACCCGGATCGGCGCACCGCCGCCGTTTAGCGCCGTGTTGAGACGCGTCCCTCGTTGGTGCCGGTCGGGGCCCTTAACGTCTTCCTGCGTAACATTCAACGCGGGAATGTTACTGCGAAATCCGCCGTTCGTCGTGCCGGTTTCGATATTCGCGGCGTAGGTTTCGGGCATTGAAAGGTGCACGCCGCCGTTTGTCGTGATGACTTCAAGACCGCTACCTTTCCAACCATTGCCGGCAAGGGCGACATTCACACCGCCATTTGTCGTACGGCCCTTAACGTCGCCGGCGACATCCTTCAAGCTGACACCGCCGTTTAGCGTTTCGAATTCAATACGGCCTTCGACCGAGCTGATACCTATCCCGCCGTTGTTGGCTTTGAGATTGAGATCCGTTGAACGCGGAACGAGGACTTCATAGGACACGCTCCAGTTCTCATCGCTCGAAGCTTCGGCTTTCACTGTTCCACCGGTTGAGATCTTGATCCCGCTGGCGACCGCTCGCGCCGCTTCGTCACTTGTTCCCCATGTCTGCACGCAGGCACGGACGACGATGTCAGCCCTCTCCGAGCCCTTCACCCTGATCCCGCCGTTCTTACCGCCGTCGACGGCTAGCGAGCCGGATGCCGGGAGAGTCATCTCACGCAATTCCTTAAAACCGACTTTCTCGCCGTTGGACCAATTCTCATTCGAACAGAACTCCTTGTTCTTGATCTTCTCGGCTTTGTAGACGTGTTTCTCGAGCTTTTCAACTTTTTCCTTTTCCTGGCCGAACAGGATGGTAGTAGACAGAAATAGAACGGCTGCCGCTAAGGCGGCTTTCAATAAGAGCAGAATTAATGATGTCGTTTTCATTACAGGAAACCTCCGGTTGTTGTGTTTTGATCAGAAATCTTCTTCTGAGATGTAAACACCACATCCGGGAGTTTTGTGACAGGAATAGATTGTAAGAAGTGGTAAGCGGTAAACGGTAAGTGCTAAGTCGCCCGCAAACGGACTTAGCACTTACCGTTTACCGCTTACCACTCTTAAGAGACGTTGACTTGAAGACCGGCGCGTTGAAGTTTCCAATCGAGGACCTCTGCTCCCGGCTCGGCAGCGAGAGCCTTTTCGACATCCGCCTTGCGACCATCCTCGCAGAAGAAAGCAATGCAGCCGCCGCCGCCCGCACCGCATACTTTCGGGGCGATCGCACCGTTGGCAAGCGCTTTGTCGATCAGCAAATCCATCTGCGGCGTCGTGATGTGCGGCGAAAGACGTTTGCGATGCGGATGAGAGTCGCGGAGGATCTCGCCGACAACATCCCAATCATTCGCGAGTAACGCTTCGCGCATCGCGATCGACATATCACGGATTCCTTCAAAAATGTCGAAGAGCTCGCGGTCGCCGTCGATGTGACGCTTCGTGATCTCCCAATTGTTCGTCCCGGAATTGCGTGGCTCGCCGGTATAGAGAACGACGATGCGTCGCTCGAGAGTTTCCACGTCGATCTCGAGCCCTTCGCGATCCATTCCGGCCGGGCCGAAATGGATGCTCGCGGCGCCGCCGTACTGCGCCGAGTAGTAATCCTGAAAGCCGGTTGGAACTCGAATGACCTGGCACTCGACGTTCGCCGCGATCGGAATAAATCGTTCGGGCGAGAACCGGTCGCCGACGAGCTTATTCAGAGATCCGATACAAGCGATGTTCAATGTCGAAGATCCCGCGAGACCCGCTCCGGCCGGTGCTTCGGATTCGGTGATCATGTTGAATCCGATTTCGGGCTTGAAGAAATAGACGAGCTTGGAGAGTAGCTCGAGGCGAGGCTCATCCTTAAGTTCGCCAATGCGTTCGACGCTGGTCTCGAACTTTACACCGCGATCGATTGATTCGAGAACTATAGTCGAATCGTCGCGTGTCTCGATCCGGCACTTTGCCAGGAGACTGACGGCGAAGTTCACCGTTGACGCGCCTTCGTGAAACAGAAACAGAGGCGGTATATCAATTGTTCCTCCGGCGAGGTCAACTCGCGTCGGAGCAGAAGACTCTATGATCATTGTGTGGTTCGTGGATCGTTGTTCGTCAATCGTAGGGAACCCGGAGATTGTAACAAAACGAGCAACGAACAACGAACGACCATCCACGAACAACGTTACTTCTTCGCGGCCTTCGAAGCTTCCGGTTTCGGAGCTTTCTCCTTTTCCTCCCGGTTCGGTTCGCGGGTTAGGTGCAGGCGTTCGCCGAGATCGTGAAGGTTTTTTGTCGCGACTTCCTCGACGGCGTGCAGTTTTTCTTCAATGCGCTGGATCGTTTCCGCATTCGCTTCTTCGACCTTTTCTGAAAGCCAGAACCGCTCGATCACGTAGAAAATTATTACGCCGGTCAGGACTATAAAGAACAGAGCGACGCCGATCTGTTTGAAGTCGCCTATCATAGAAGTGATCGCACCGCTGAAGAAGTAGCCGGCTCCGGACAACAGCAAAACCCAGGTAAAGCAGCTAATGGCATCGAGGGCGAGAAAACGGAGGAACGGCATCTTGCCGATGCCGTAAAAAACACACATCGCGGCCCGGATCCCGTATATGTATTTTGAGATCACGATCGCGAATCCGCCAAACTTATCGATAAGCTTTTCGACCCGCGGTTGGGCCATTTGATAAAAGCGGTAGTGCTTCGCATTCTCATGTGCGACCCGGCCGACACCATAAGCGATACAATCACCCGTCATTCCGCCGAGGGTTCCAAACAAGATAACTTTCAAAAAGCTGTAAGGTCCGAAGAAGCCGCCATGGGCCATCGTTCCAGAAATAAGCAAAGTGATATCTCCTTCCACGGTGCACAGGGCAAATACCGCGTAGATACCGTATTGCTCGATTATCTGGGAAAGGGGATCCATAAGATCGTCGGGAACAGCGCTTTGTCGGGCTCCCAAAAGAGTAACTTTCGTTCGATGTGCTAGTCAAACAATTGACGGGCGTCTGGGCGTGTTCGTAGTCCGTAGTCCGTAGTTCGTCGTGGAGACCGAACAAAAGTCGACATCGCCCCGGGGAACCACGAACAACGATCAACGATCAAAGAACCACGAACCAAGATCGGCGATTCAGTTAATTGACACACCCTACCGCACTGTCTAGAATCGCTCTAGTTTTCACACGATCATTATGAGCGAGTCCGTGGTAGAAACGAATTTTGTCGGCATCGAGGCGTCCGTTACATCTTTTCGTGCGGTTTGTCTCGATGCCGCGGGTGCCATAACGGCGACCGAAGCGGTTGGTTTCGATCCCGCGGAGGGGACACTCCCGCAGGTCAACGCATTTATCTCGAGCCTCAAGGAAAAGTTCGGATCCTTTCGTCGGATCGGAATCGCGGTGCCCGGGCTTATTCGCCGCGAATCGGGGCGCGTGGCCTACTCCGCCCATATTCCCGAGCATTCAGCTGTCGATCTCGCAGGCGAGATAGAAAACGCGACCGGCGTAAAGGCATTTGTCGAAAACGACGCGAACGCAGCCGCGTATGGCGAATTAAAGCTCGGAGCCGGCCGTGAAAGCTCGAATCTTTTTTATGCGACCCTCGGAGTGGGGGTCGGCGGTGCACTCATTCTTAATAATCAGATCTGGCGGGGTGTATCCGGCTTCGCCGGTGAATTCGGCTACGTCGCGATCAATTCCGACGGGATGCGTCTCGAAGACGTCGCGTCCGCTGCGAACATCGTTCGTCGGACCCGCACGCGGTTCAACAGAGACAGCACATCGTCGCTGAACAAGCTCGACGAAGAACAGATCTCGATCTACAAGATCGTTGAGGCGGCCGAGAAAGGCGACGATTTCGCGAGTCTGATGCTCGAGCGTACCGGCAGCTATGTCGGGACAGCGATCGCGACGGTGATCAACCTTCTTAATATCGAAAAGATCGTGATCGGCGGCGAGATCATGCATGCCGGCCATCTCGTGCTTGATGCAGTAATTCGCAGGGCGCGGGAGCTCTCGTTTGGCCCGTCATTTGAGAATGCAGACATCGCTGCAGGCGAGCTGGGTGCAAATGCAGCCGCGATCGGAGCCGCACTCATCGCGAACGAGAACTAAAGAGCTCTTCGTTTTCACGGAGGGCAAGAATTCATAATTTTACTGATGAGAAACGCTAATTTCGTCGACTGTTGCGAACTACTCCAGCCGGAATTATTTTCTAGGTGAAGGTATTTGCGGAATTTACGAGATTTAGTAGAATTGGAAAAAGTTTTACGGAACCTTTCTCAATTCTATTCAGCTAGTTGCGAATACCGGCCAGGCACCCTCAGTAGCCCGGTGACCGTCGAGGTTTAATCGTTCGAACCCGAGCGGGAGACTTGATACATGGCGCAATTTTTTCACAAGAGTGCAAACAACATCGCCCGGATCAGTATGATTCTCGGGGTCGTTCTTGCGGGGACGGCATTTTATGTTTACACGCAGGTCGCCAGATCGTCCTACTTAACAGGGCGCTATCTGGAAAAACAGCAGCCCGTTCAGTTCAGCCACAAACATCACGTCGGCGACGACGGAATTGATTGCCGGTATTGCCACTCGACGGTTGAGACTACGGCATCTGCCGGAATGCCTTCGACCCAGACGTGCATGAACTGCCACAGTCAGATCTGGGCCGATAGCCCGTATCTGGAGCCCGTCCGTGCGAGCTTCCGCGAAAACAAGCCGATCGAGTGGGAGCGCGTCCACGACCTTCCTGAGTTTGCTTACTTCAATCACAGTATTCACGTTGCGAAGGGTGTAGGCTGCTCGACTTGTCACGGGCAGATCGACAACATGCCCGCTGTTTACCAGGAAAATACACTGCAGATGGAATGGTGCCTTGCGTGCCATCGCGAACCCGAGAAGTTTATCCGGCCGAAATCGGAGATATTTAACATGCAGTGGCAGGACGGCGATCTTACGGCTGAGGAACGGATCGCGTTGAAGGAAAATTACAAGATACGCGGCAAGGATATGATGACGAGCTGTTCGACTTGTCATCGTTGAGATCTTTGCTACCGAGCACACAGAGAAGATTTTTGGAAGGATAAGAGCCAGTTCTCTTGGACATTGAAGTGATCCGGAGCGTATTCGAAACACTCGGTGTTCTCTGTGGCGAAAAAAGGATAAGCACAAAAAATGCCCAGCCAGGACAGCAAAAATAACTTTGCATTGATGCGGGACAAGATCTTGTCCCAGAGCGGAAAGGACTATTGGCGCAGCGTCGACGAGTTCGTCGATGCTCCCGAATTCGAAGAGTTCGTGAAACGCGAATATCCCGTTCACTCTGAAGATTGGGATAACGCGGTCAGCCGCCGGACGTTCGTAAAGCTGATGGGCGGAACGCTCGCCCTCGCTGGATTGTCTGGCTGTGTGATTCAACCCGCGGAAAAGATCGTTCCGTATGTTATCCCCGAACAGGACCTCCTACCTGGAAAGCCACTTTTCTTTGCTACCGCTATGTCTGTCGGAGGTGTTGCGACCGGGCTCTTCGCGAAATCTTTCGACGGACGCCCTATCAAAGTTGAGGGTAATCCGAACCATCCGGGCAGCCTGGGCGCGACCGACACATTGGCGCAGGCGTCCTTGATGGACATGTATGATCCGGATCGCTCGCAAGAGGTTTCGTTCCGTGGTTCACCTAAGACCTGGGAGAACCTCATGGCGGCGCTTCGTACGTCGGTCGAGGAGAACCGTGCGGACGGCGGTTCCGGCGTGCGGTTTCTAACGCAGACCGTTACGTCGCCGACCCTCGTCAACCAATTTCGTCAGCTGGCATCGGAGATGCCGAACGCAAAATGGGTCAGTTACGAGCCGGTCAATAAAGATAATGCTATCGCGGGAGCTCGGATGGCTTTCGGCTCGCCCGTCCAGACGATCTACAAGTACGACCTCGCCGACCGGATCCTGACGCTCGATAAAGATATTTTCTCCGACTTCAATGTTCGCTACATGAAGGATTATGCGAAGAAGAAAAATCTTCGCGGCGAGAACAAACAGATCAATCGGCTTTATTCGATCGAAACGACGATGACGCTGACCGGTGCCAAGGCCGATCACCGGATCGCTGTCAAGCCGAGTCAGATGATCGAGGTGGCGAAAGCAGTTGCGGCGGCGCTTGGCGTCGGGGGAGCGAGCTCGAGCTACACGGAAAATGCGCAATGGATCTCCGCGATGGCGAAAGACCTGCAGGCGTTCCGCGGAAAGTCGCTGGTTGTCCCGGGTGACAATCAATCACCGGTGATCCACGCATTGGCACATGCGATGAACTCGGCTCTCGGCAATGTCGGACAGACCGTCGTATACGCCGATCCGTTCACGCCCTCAGAAAAAACGCAGGTGGAACAGCTTCGCGAATTGGTCGGTGACATCGATGCGGGCCGCGTGAAACTCCTAGTTATCCTCGGCGGCAATCCGGTCTACAACACGCCCGCCGATCTCAAGCTCAACGAAGAGCGTTTGAAAAAGGTTGGGCTTCGCGTTCATCTCGGAACGTACTACGACGAAACGGCTGAGCTTTGCCAGTGGCACGTTTCGGAGAAGCATTACCTCGAAACATGGGGTGACGCTCGTGCCTACGACGGAACGGCATCGATAATTCAACCACTGATCAAGCCGCTTTACGATAGCCACAGCGCTTACGAGCTGGTCCAGCTTTTCTTCCGTGAGAATTTCGATCAGAAGGATTACGACATAGTTCGTGCTTACTGGCAGACGCAGACTATCGCAGGAGCTCCGGTTGCTCCCGTGGCGGCTGCGGCCACTGCGTCAAGCAATGGCAGTGCTCCAGCCTCAACGGCGCCAGCGAACACTTCAACTGCCGCGTCGACTCCGGCACGTCCGGCGCAGTCGTCAGCGAATACGTCGACTGCGGCGCCGACACAAAGACCGGCAGCCGCCGGCGGAGCTCGATCATTCGAAGATAACTGGCGACGGATAGTCCATGACGGAGTGGTTCCAAACACTGCGGCGACACCGAAAACCGTTTCGGCGAATACTGCGTTCTTAACTCAGCCAATCGCTCCGCCTTCGAATGCGGGACCGATCGAGATTGCGATTCTGCCCGACCCTTCGGTTTACGACGGACGATTCACGAACAACGGCTGGCTTCAGGAATTACCGAATCCGCTTTCTAAAGTCACGTGGGAAAATGTCGCGCTCGTCAGCCCGAAGACGGCGAAAGATCTTGGCTTGAATCAAGCCGGCGACGACGATCAGCTTTCGGGTGCGGGCGGCGAACGTCCGATAAGTTTTATTAACTCGAAGGGCTCGAACATGTTTTCGGATCTCGTCACCCTCAACTACCAGGGCGCGCCGATCTCGAAGGCGGTTCCTGTCTGGATCGCTCCGGGGCAGCCGGATGGCGTCGTTACTATCTTTCTCGGATACGGACGAACCCGAGCTGGCCGCGTCGGGACCGGGATCGGCTACAACGCGTTCGAAGTAATGCGTTCCGATGCGATGAACTTTGGAACCGGAAGCATTACTGCTACCGGCGAGCAGGCGACGATCGCTTCGACCCAGATCCATTTCAACATGGAAGGCCGAGACATTATCCGCGTCTGGGACGCAAACGATCTCGAGAATGAGATCGCGCATGCCGTTCCGCTGAACGAAGATTTTTACCCGAAATCGATGTACAAGACGGCTGCCGACGAATACCAGAAGCAGTACGACAAGTATCATCGCTGGGGCATGTCGATCGATCTGAACTCCTGTGTCGGATGCAACGCATGTGTCCTGGCGTGTCAGTCGGAGAACAACATTCCAGTCGTCGGGCGCGAGCAGGTCGAGCGAAGCCGTGAGATGCACTGGATGCGCATCGATACTTATTTCGCAGGCGACGATCTGAGCAATCCGGATGGGCCTCACTTCCAGCCATTGCTTTGTCAGCAATGCGAGCAGGCTCCGTGCGAAGTTGTTTGCCCGGTGACGGCGACGGTGCACAGCGCAGAGGGGCTCAACGACATGGTTTATAACCGCTGCGTTGGGACCCGCTACTGCTCGAATAACTGCCCGTACAAGGTCCGCCGGTTCAACTTCATGCTTTATCAGGATTGGGACACGCCGCAGTACAAGCTGATGCGTAATCCTGAAGTTTCGATCCGCAGTCGAGGTGTAATGGAGAAGTGCACCTACTGTACGCAGCGCATCTCGGCGGCCAGAATCGAAGCTGAAAAGGACGGACGTCCGATCGCTGACGGTGAAGTTATCACGGCATGTCAAGCCGCATGCCCGACCGATGCGATCGCCTTCGGCGACATTAATGATAGGGAAAGCGAAGTCGCGAAAATGAAGCAGGACCCCAGAAATTACAACCTGCTCAATGAGCTCAATACTCAGCCGAGGACGACCTATCTGGCAGAGCTGAAGAACCAGAATCCCGAAATGCCGGACTACAAGACTCCGAAACCGAGAGCGAAAAAAGCGGAGTCACACGGCGAGACAAAGCCTGCGGGCGAGGGTCATTGATCATTTGAATTGGTTCGCCGGCGGATTCAGCGGGTGAACAAGTTGCGAAAATCATGCAGGATTTGAAACGGATCCAACAGAAAATTTACCCGCCGATGGTCGAGGGCGATCACACATTCGGCACGGTGTCGGACAAGATCGGCGACGTAACGCTGAAGAAGAAGACACCGTTCGTTTGGTTCATCGGCTTTGGCATCGCCTTTCTTCTGGCGCAGTTGCTGCTGATAGCAGTAAGCTTGCTGCTCGCGAAAGGTATCGGCGTCTGGGGTAACAACCAGCCCGTCGGTTGGGCATTCGACATCATCAACTTCGTTTGGTGGATCGGTATCGGCCACGCCGGCACGCTCATTTCCGCGATCCTCCTTTTGCTTAATCAGAAATGGCGAACTTCGATCAATCGCTTCGCTGAAGCGATGACCTTGTTCGCCGTAGCCTGCGCGGCGATGTTTCCGCTGCTCCATACCGGACGTCCGTGGCTCGCGGCCTACTGGCTGTTCCCGTATCCGAACACGATGGGGATCTGGCCGCAATTCCGCAGCCCGCTTATCTGGGACGTGTTTGCCGTTTCGACTTACGCGACGATCTCGCTTCTGTTCTGGTACGTCGGTCTGATCCCCGATCTCGCCACGCTTCGCGACCGGGCTAAGAATAAATACTTCAAATTCGTTTACGCGACGTTGTCGTGGGGCTGGCGCGGCAGCGCACGCCACTGGCATCGCTACGAGATCGCCTATCTCTTGCTCGCAGGTATCTCGACGCCGCTTGTGCTCTCGGTCCACTCGATCGTGTCATTCGACTTCTCGGTGTCCCAGGTTCCGGGCTGGCACGCGACCATATTCCCACCGTACTTTGTCGCAGGAGCCATCTTCGCCGGATTCGCGATGGTGTTGATCCTCTGTATCCCGCTTCGCGTCTGGTACAACATGAAGGATTTCATCACCGACACCCACTTGATCTACATGGGCAAGGTGATGCTCGCGACGGGATTGATCGTGGTTTACGGCTACGCGATGGAAGCGTTCTTCGGCTGGTACAGTGCGTCGAAGTACGAAGTCTTCATGGTTAAGAACCGCATTTGGACTGGCCCGTACTGGTGGTCGTACTGGCTGCTGATCCTGTGTAACGGAATGTCGATCCAGTTGCTCTGGTTCAAGTATTTTCGAGAGAGCCCGTTCTGGCTGTTCATGATCTCGCTTGTCGTCAGCGTCGGCATGTGGCTTGAGCGATTCGTCATTATCGTGACAAGCCTCAACCGCGATTTTCTACCGTCGTCGTGGGCGATGTATTCGCCGACGATCATCGACTGGTCGATGTTTATCGGAACGATCGGTTTCTTCTTCTCGCTGATCTTCCTGTTCGTGCGGTTCCTGCCGATCATTTCGATCTTCGAGGTTCGTACGCTTTTGCCCGAAGCGAATGTCCACGGACGCCAGCAGGATTTCGACGAGAGTGTTTTGGAAGTTGAGTACACGTATGAGCGGACCGATCCGCCAAACAGATAATTGGGATTTGGGATTTCGGAATGCGGATTTGAAATCCAGAGACTGCGACTGGGAAGTTTGAAATCGATATTTGATAAACCGAAACTGCTTACATGATTTCGAAGAGTAGGATCATCCAAATCGGCTTGGCGGCGTTGGCGTTAGTTCTTTGCATCGGCATGATCTACGCCACCGGTCGTGATAACGCCGATTTCGCGGACAGCATTGACTACATCACTGCTGCCCGGATGCTTCTCGAAAATGGCAGCTACCCAGCGGTCGGCGGATTGTATTTCTTCCGTGCTCCGTTGTTCCCCATCTTCATCGCGGGAATCTGGAGCTTGACTGGTGAGAGCGTTTTTGCGGTCAAGATAGTTCAGGCGATCCTGCACGCAGTTACGACGTTGATGATCTTCAGGACTGCGAAGATCTTGACCGGCGAAACGTTGGTTGCATCGATTGCCGGGTTATTATTCGCGGCGAATCCGTTTTTCGTTTACCAGGCGTCCGCGATCCAGACCGAAGCGTTACACGTTTTTCTGCTGACTCTTGCTTTGACGCTTGTCGTCAAGATGGTTGTCCCGGATAACGGCTTCGACCTGAAGACAGCAGCGGTGGCGGGAATTACGTTCGGTCTGGCAGCTCTTTGCAAAAACTCGCCACTGGGAATCTGTATCGTTCTGGCAATTGCGATGGCCGCACTCTGTTATCGCCGGAAGAACAGCGTGGCTGCGCCGGCGTTAATGGTCGGAATGATGTTTGTGACGATACTGCCGTGGTCTTTCTATAACTTGAAAACCCGGGGCGAGTTCATCCTGATCAACGACGCGAGCGGCTTCGTTGCCTGGATCGGAAATCATCCAGCGAATTTGCGGATCTACGAAGGAACGTTCGCGAGCCGCGAGGAGACTCAGCAGTATCAGGATTACCTCGGCAAGACCCTTGCCGCTGAACAGGTGGCTGAGTGGGAACGGACGAAGGGTTACAGTGGGCTGTCATTCAAAGAGCGTGAGAACCTGTGGCGGCAGCAGGCGATTGAAAATGCAAAGTCCGAACCGGCCGCCACGGCAAGGCTGCTCGGTTGGAAGCTGATAGCGTTCTGGCGACCGTGGCTGAGCCCCGATATCTATTCGATGAAGGGCACGCTGCTCTCGGCCGCGATAATCGTACCGCTGTTCGTGCTTGGTTTTGGCGGAATGTGGATCTCGCGAAAACGGCCGCGGATGAAAGAGGTTCTGATCTTATTTACGATACTCGTGCTCTTTGTAACGGCGGTTCACACGGTTCTGGTGAGTACGATGAGGCTCAGGCTTTCGAATGTCGATCCCTTTTTGACGATCTTCGCTGCGATCGCGATCGTCGCGATACTTACGAGATTAGGAAAAGAACGGATCGATAGCGTAAACAGGTTTTTAGAAGGTTCGCATTAGATTTTTGGTGTCGGTGCGAGATTTGGTTATGGAAAAGAATTTATACGGATTACTGGCTGAGTTCGACACGCCAACCGAGTTGGTTGACGCGGCGAATGCTGTCCGTGAGGCGGGCTACACAAAGACGGATGCCTTCTCGCCGTTTCCGCTTCATGAGATCGACGAGGCGCTCGGAATAAAGCGAAGCATCTTGCCGGTTCTCGTCTTTTTCGGCGGGATCACGGGATTGTGCCTTGGTGTCGGCCTCCAGGTGTTTGTCCATTACATCGATTATCCGCTAAACGTGGGCGGCCGTCCTTATCTCAGTTGGCCGTCATTCGTTCCACCGTCGTATGAGCTAACGATCCTGCTTGCCGGGTTCACTGCGGTATTCGGAATGCTGTTCCTGAATGGTTTGCCGCGGCCGTATCATCCGGTTTTCAACGTACCGCGCTTCGCTCTTGCGACGCGTGAAAAATTCTTTTTGTTGATCGAGACAGCGGATCCTAAATTTGATGAGAGTACGCGCAGTTTCATGGAAGGCCTCGGTGCCCAGGAGGTTTTCGATGTCGATGAATAGTGTTCAGCAATCAGCAATAAGGAGTAAGCCGAACCCGACTCCTGGTCGGAAGGCTCTTTACTTATTGCTTATCGCTTATTGCTTCCTCGCTTTCGGCTGCGGCGTCCGCTTTGATATGCAGGACCAGCCTCGATACAAGGCGTATAAGAAGAGCGACTTTTTCAATGATAAACGAGCATCGCGCAATCTTCCTGAAGGAACCGTTGCTCGCGGATTTTTGAAAGAAGACAAGGCTCTGCACACGGGTAAGATCGACAATCCGAACCTGAACGTACAGGTGGAAACAACAACCAATGCGTCGGGGAATACTATCGTAACGAGCTTCCCGAACGACATCGACGAATTCCCGGTTCCGGTGACAAAGGAATTGGTTGATCGTGGGCAAGACCGCTACAACATCTACTGCATCGTCTGTCACGGCCCGGTCGGTAATGGCGACGGCATGATCGTCCGAAGAGGATTCTCTCAGCCACCGACCTATCACGATGACCGGCTGAGGAACGCTCCGGTCGGACATTACTTCGACGTTATTACGAACGGCTGGGGAAAGATGAACAGCTATGCGGATAAACTCTCGGCTGCCGATAGATGGGCGGTCGTGGCGTACATTAGAGCGCTCCAGGTGAGTCAGAATCCGGAAGAAACTTTAAGAATGAATTCGAGTGCCAACACAAACACCGCTGCTCCGGCGGCCCACGGTTCTCCGAACCCGAACACGCACGGAGGTGAACGTTAATGGCGGAACGCGATAGATACCGGGCACCGGGCGAATTGAATGGATTGCGCAGCCTTGCCCTCGGAGTCGGCGGGATCGGAACGCTTATTTGGGCTGTTGGACTTTATCTCAATCCGGAACAGGCGCTTCGCTCGTGGCTTCTCGGATTTGTTCTGTGGGGTGGGATCGGTTTCGGCGCGATCGGTCTGCTTATGCTTCAGTATCTCACCGGAGGCGCTTGGGGCGTTGTCATCCGGCGAACGCTTGAGGCCGCGACGCGAACGCTACCGGTAATTGTCCTTCTCTTTGTGCCTATCGCGCTCGGCGTCTACTTCCACAAGATTTATGAATGGACAAACCTTCCGCTGACCGACCATGCGATCGAGGCGCGGGGGATCTACTTGTTGCCTTGGGCGTGGATCGCCCGATCGGTGATCTACTTTGCGATCTTTGGCGTCATTGTCTACCTACTGAACAAATGGTCGGCGAAACAGGACGCGTCGAAGGACCATGAAGAGGCTGCCCGATGGCTGGGAACGCCAACGGCTTTCTCGGGACCGACCTTGGTTATCTATGCGCTCGTCGTAACGTTCGCTGCGGTCGACTGGGTGATGACGCTAGAGCCACACTGGTTTTCGACGATCTTTGGTTTGCTTTTCGTCGTAGGCTGGGCACTGAGCTGCCTCTGCTTCTCCGTGATTCTGCTCGCGTATTTGTCTGACAGGGTGCCGATGAATCACGTGCTCGGTCGTCGCCACTTTCACGACTTCGGCAAATTGATGCTGGCACTGGTAATGGTCTGGGCGTATTTCAATTTCTCGCAATACCTGATCATCTATTCGGGAAATATTCCGGAAGAGACAGGCTGGTTCATAAAGCGCTCTACGGGCGGCTGGGGCTGGATGGCGTGGGGATTGCTATTGTTTCATTTCGCTGCTCCGTTCCTGATCCTTCTTCAGCAGGATCTGAAGCGTAAGCCTATGCGGCTCGCAGCAGTCGCGGCATTCATCCTTTTCATGCGGCTCGTCGACATGTACTTTCTTATCGGCCCGAGCCCGAGGATCGGTGAGCACTCGGTACTTAGTCTGCCATTTACGATCAGTTGGATGGACATCGTCGCTCCGCTGGCGGTTGGCGGACTCTGGGTCTGGTATTTTCTCGGGCAGCTGATGAGTCGGCCGCTTGTTCCAGTGATGGATCCGTTCCTCGAGAATGCGATCGAGCACGGACACGGACATTAGCGATTTGGGATGTCGGATTTCGGATTCGGGATTTGCGTTCCTAATATCCGAAATCCCAAATCCCAAATCCCAAATTGAATTATGGGATCCACGAAACACGAAAAATCGTTTGTTGATTTCGAGCAGCCGTACGAGCAAAACGTAATCGGGCTGAAGGGAGTTTTTTACTTCGGCATCGGCTTGCTGCTCTTGATCATAATCACGTTCGCATTGATGTGGGCGCTGCTTAACGTTTTCGAGGACGACGCGAAGGCGAGAGATACGAGCGGCCCCCTCGCAATGACTGAACAGGAGCGTCTACCCCCGGAACCGCGGCTCCAGGCGGCACCTGGGTTCGGCGTCGAATCCGAGTACGGACGCGTGAATCTCGAGCTTCAAGCTCCGCAGTCCGAGTATCGAGAATTGAAAAAACAGTGGGATGAGATCTGGAAGCACGGCCACAAAGATGCGGCCACCGGTGCCGTGTCGTCGTTACCCGTCGACGTCGCGAAAGAGAAGTTTCTGGAACAGGCAGCGAAGGCAAGGTCGGGCCCTGAAGCGGAACAGAATGCGTTGAGATCGAAGTTTTATTTTACCGATTCAAGCTCGGGCCGGCTTGCGACGGAGCGGAGGAGATAGAAGTAGTAGGTAGTAGGTAGTAGGTAGTAGGCAGTAGGTAGTAGGTAGTAGGTAGTAGGTAGTA
>JANMUW010000032.1:0-2181 GCA_031392105.1 Acidobacteriota bacterium
CGCGGTGCGTAATCCCGCAGCGACTGCCAGAAATCCTCGTATCGCTTCTCACCTGATCCGAGGGAAATGATATAGGTTCCCGCCTCGAGGACCTCCCCCGCGACCTGCATCATGAGGTCGATTCCCTTCTGCGCCGTCAGACGCGTGATGTTGGCAATGATGGGTCGGTCGAGATCGACGGGAAGCGAAAATGCGCCCAGAAGCTCTCGTTTGCATTCGCGTTTACCCGACAGGTCGTCGATAGTAAAGTGAGCCGGAAGCTCAATGTCGGTTGCCGGATCCCAGACTTCGTAATCGACACCGTTCGTTATCCCGATCAGACGGTTCGCCCGCTGACGTGTCAACCATTCAAGTCCGTAGCCATTCTCCGCAGTCTGAATTTCTTGGGCATAACGACGTGAAACGGTTGAAAGAGTGTCGGACGTCTCGAGACCGGCCTTCATCGCCGAGGCATACCCGTTAAAGGAAAATGCGCTTCTCGCAAAGTCGGAATTGAAGCCTAGTTTCCACAATTCTCCCATGCCGAACCCGCCCTGGTAGGCCATGTTGTGAATTGAGAAGACCGTGCGCGTATTCCGCCAGTAAGGATCCCATCGACGCGCTTCGGCAATCTCGACGGCGGCAAACCCGCAATGCCAGTCGTTCAAGTGAACGATGTCGGGCGCTGCTCCGATGTGTCTGAGCAAAGCGAGAGCGGCTCGATTAAAGAATGTGAAGCGTTCGTGATCTTCTGTGTAGCCGTAGATCGAATCACGATGAAAATGAGAAGGAGCGTCGATCAGAAACGTTGGCGAACCGTTCGCCTCGCTGTAAAATACTTTTGCGTGATAGGTGCCTCCGACCCAATTGACCTTGAGATCTTCGACCGCCGTGCTCCACAGATACTCGCCTTTCGTTTGCCAGTAGCACGGCGTGATCAAAACCGAATCGATGCCAACCGCCTTCAAAGCCTTAGGCAACGCTCCGGCGACATCGCCCAGACCACCCGTCTTCGAGTATGGAACGGCTTCAGCTGAGATGACGGCTACACGCATATACGGACAACAAACTTCAGTTTGTTGGATCAGTTCTTTTCGGACAACAAACTTCAGTTTGTTGGATCAGCTCTTCACGGACAACAAACTTCAGTTTGTTAGATCAGCTCTTTACGGACAACAAACTTCAGTTTGTTGGATCAGCTTCTGACAGGACTCAGAAATAACAAACTCCGGTTCGCTGTCCATCAGCTTACCGGAGTTTGCGAATGCGGGGCAAACTGAAGTTTGCCGTCCTTTAAGTCTGCATGCTCGCCAGGAACTCGGCGTTCGTCTTCGTTTTGCTGAGGCGTTCGAGAACGACTTCCATCTGCTCCACGGGCGACAGCGGATTGAGTACGCGACGCATGACCCAGATGCGATTAAGATCTTCTTTACCGATGAGCAATTCTTCCTTACGAGTTCCCGATCGCTGCAAATCTATCGCAGGATACAGACGCTTGTCGGAGAGTCTCCGGTCGAGATAGATCTCCGAGTTACCGGTTCCCTTGAACTCTTCGAAGATTACATCGTCCATACGCGACCCGGTATCGATCAATGCAGTCGCGATGATCGTCAGCGAGCCGCCTTCCTCGATATTACGAGCGGCACCAAAGAAACGCTTCGGCCTCTGCAGAGCATTCGAATCGATACCACCGGACAGGATCTTCCCGGATGGCGGGACGACCGCGTTGTGAGCTCGTGCGAGACGGGTGATCGAATCCAGCAGGATCACAACGTCGCGCTTATGTTCGACGAGGCGCTTCGCTTTCTCGATTACCATGTCTGCGACCTGAACGTGACGCGTCGGCGGTTCGTCAAAGGTGGAGCTAATGACTTCGCCTTTCACGGTCCGCTGCATGTCCGTTACTTCTTCCGGACGTTCGTCGATAAGCAAAACGATCAGTGTTGTCTCCGGATGGTTTTCCGTGACCGAATTCGCGATCGTCTGAAGCAGCATCGTCTTACCGGTTCGAGGCGGAGCGACGATGACCGCACGCTGGCCTTTACCGATAGGCGTGACAAGATCCATGACGCGGGCCGCAATGTTGTCCGTCCCGATCTCCATCCGCAGTTGTTCGTCCGGATAAAGCGGTGTCAGGTTGTCAAAGAAAACTTTCTCGCGTGATTGCTCGGGTGCTTCGAAGTTGATCGCCTCGACCTTGAT
>JANMUW010000092.1:0-14123 GCA_031392105.1 Acidobacteriota bacterium
CGAGAAAGTCCACACAGATTTTCTGGATGTCGGATGCGATGTGATTGAGACCAACAGCTTCGGCGGGAGCGAGGTCGTGCTGGTAGAGTTTGGGATCGCGGATAAGACTTACGATGTGAACCTGAAGGCGGCCGAACTCGCGAAGCGGATCACCAATGACTATTCCACTAAAGACAAACCGCGATTCGTCGCCGGTTCGATCGGACCGGGTACAAAGCTTCCGACCCTCGGGCATATCACGTATCGCGATTTGAAAGATGCATATCGCGAGCAGGTCCGCGGACTCTTCGACGGCGGTAGCGACTTGTTTATTGTCGAGACGTGTCAGGATTTGCTTCAGACGAAAGCTGCACTCGCCGCGATCTTCGAGTTTTTCGAGAAGCAAAAAGTCAGGATCCCCGTCATCGCTCAGGTCACGATCGAAACGTTTGGGACGATGTTGAACGGAACTGAGATTGGCGCCGCTCTGACCGCACTCGAACCGTTTCCGATCGATGTCATCGGAATGAACTGCGGCACGGGTCCGAAGCAGATGGCGGACAGCTTCCGTTATCTCTGCGAGAACTCGCCGTTGCCGGTATCAGTTCTTCCAAATGCAGGTTTGCCAGAAGTGAAAGACGGGAAGCAGCACTACGATGAAACGCCGGAGAGCTTTGCTTCACAGGTCGAGCACTTCACAAAAGATTTTGGTGCGAATATTGTCGGCGGCTGTTGCGGTACTTCGCCGGAACATCTCAAACTTCTGATCGAACGTGTCGGCGGCCTGGCGCCGAAACAACGCGACGCGAAACTCGCACCGTCGGCATCCTCGATCTATTTCCAACAACCTTACACACAGGACGCCTCGTTCCTGATCGTCGGCGAACGCGTCAACGCATCTGGTTCGAAGAAGATGCGCGATCTGCTCGATGCGGAAGATTGGGACGGGCTCGTCAATCTTGCGAAGTCGCAGGAAAAGGAAGGTGCACACATCCTTGATGTGAACGTCGACTTTGTCGGACGCGATGGCGTCGCCGACATGCATGAGCTTATTTCGAAACTCGTGACGAGTGTGAAGATCCCGATCATGCTCGACTCGACCGAGTGGGAAAAAATGGAGGCGGGGCTCGAACACGCGGGCGGCAAATGCATCCTGAATTCGACGAACTTTGAAGATGGCGAACCGAGGTTCCAGAAGGTCCTCTCGCTCGCAAAAGAATATGGAGCCGGCGTCGTCATCGGTCTGATCGACGAGGATGGAATGGCCCGTGCAAGAGAAGATAAGATCAGGATCGCGCGGCGAGCTTATGAACACGCGACCGCGTTCGGAATACCCGGACACGATATTTTCTTTGATCCACTTGCGCTGCCGATCTCGACAGGTATCGAAGAAGACCGGAAGAACGCGGATGAAACGATCGCCGCGATCCGTGAAATTCGAGCCGAATTACCTGAGGCGAACGTTATCCTCGGCGTTTCGAATATTTCATTCGGCTTGAGTCCGGCCGCCCGTGTTGTGCTGAATTCTGTTTTCCTGCACGACTGCGTCGAAGCCGGGATGAACTCGGCGATCGTCAATGCGTCGAAGATCCTTCCGCTGATCCGGTTCAACGAGCATGAGATCGATACCGCACGCGATCTTATCTATGACCGGCGAAAGTTTGACGGCGACGTCTGCACTTACGATCCGTTGACGGAATTTACGACTCTGTTCCAGGGAAAGACGGCACAGTCGATAAAGCAGGACATCACGCATCTGCCGGTCGAAGAGCGGCTCAAGCACCACATAATCGACGGCGAGAAGATCGGGCTTGAGGATTCGCTGAAGGATGCTCTGAAAACATATCCGCCGCTCGAGATCATCAACAATATTCTTCTCGACGGAATGAAAACGGTCGGAGATCTTTTCGGCAGCGGGCAGATGCAGCTGCCGTTCGTGCTGCAGTCGGCCGAAGCGATGAAGGCCGCGGTAAAGTTTCTCGAACCGTTCATGGAAAAGGTCGAGGGTTCTAACAAGGGCGTGCTCGTACTTGCTACGGTCAAGGGAGACGTTCATGACATCGGGAAGAACCTGGTCGACATCATTCTCACAAACAACGGATACAAGGTTGTGAATCTCGGTATCAAGCAACCGATCGACGACATTCTCCGTGCCTGGGAAGAAACAAAGTGCGACGCGATCGGGATGAGTGGTCTGCTCGTCAAATCGACTCTCATCATGCGCGATAACCTCGAGTTGATGAACGAGCGGGGAATTAGCGTTCCCGTCATCCTCGGCGGTGCGGCGTTGAATCGTCGCTACGTTGATGCGGATCTCATTCCGCTGTACAACGGCAAGTTATTTTACGCACGCGACGCATTTGACGGTTTGCACGCAATGGATGAGCTCACCGCAGGTGAGCAGTCTAGCGAGTCCAGCGAGTCTGGCGAGTCCAGCGGGTCTAGCGAGTCCAGCGGGTCTAGCGAGTCTGGCGAGTCGAGAGTAAAGTTTGCGGCCGCTGGTAACGGCAAGCAAGACTCCCCTCCTTCCGAAGGAGGGTTGGCAGCCGCTTCGGCTGACGGGGTGGTTCTCTCCGAAGGGTCAACCGTTGAAGATCTGGTGGGCGAAGACGCCAAGCTCGGCGCAATAGCGGCTCGTGTTTCGTCGCGATCCGCCGGCGATACGACGCATACGATTCGATCGGAGGTTACGACCGGAGTTCACATTCCGGAGGCACCTTTTTTTGGATCGAAAGTCGTCGAGATCACCGACCTCAACAAGGTTTTTGGTTTTATCAACGAGACCGCGCTTTTCAAAGGCCAGTGGCAATATAAGCAGGGTCGTAAATCGCCGGAAGAGTATCAGAAGATTCTCGCCGAGACTGTGTATCCGAAGTTTGCCGAGATCAAGGCGCAGGCGATCCGTGAGAAGCTGCTCGAAGCAAAACTCGTTTACGGATATTTTCCGTGTCAGTCGAGCGGGAACGATCTGATCATCTACGAAGACGACGGTCGAACGGAGAAGACGCGGTTTACGTTTCCGCGCCAGCCGCTTGAGCAGCGGGGCGGTAAGAATCTCTGCCTCGCCGATTATTTCGCATCGGACAAGATCGACGTGGTTGCTTTCCAGCTTGTGACGATGGGTCGGAAGGCGAGCGAGCATTCGGCGAAGCTTTTCAAGGCGGACAATTACACCGACTATCTGTTGTTCCACGGGCTTTCAGTAGAGTCGGCCGAAGCCTTGGCGGAGATGTGGCACAAGCGGATTCGCGAAGAGTTGGGAATAGCTGGGAGCGACGCACCTGAGCTGGCAAAGCTATTTCATCAGGGCTATCAAGGCTCGCGGTTTAGTTTCGGCTACCCTGCGTGTCCGAACCTCGAAGATCAGACGAAGCTTTTCGAGTTATTAGGGCCTGAGCGGATCGGCGTCGAGTTGAGCGAAGAGTTCCAACTCGATCCGGAGCAATCTACGTCAGCGGTGATCATCCACCATCCTGAAGCGAAGTATTTTAATATCGAATAGCGAGATCAGAAGTTGTTAAAGGAAGTAGCTGTCTAGAACGCCATTCTATGAGTTGCCTCGCGCTTCAGCGGGAGGTCCGGTGAGATCGAGTTGACCGGCTTTAACCGAAATTAGAAAGATAAAGTTGAGGGGCCCCGGCAACAAATCGGGGAGCTTTTGGCTAAAGCCGGAAGAGTTCGGCTGAAGCCGGTAATATTCCGAGCATAACCTCCCGCTGAAGCGGGAGGCAATTCAAAGAGGCTGCCCTTTTCGGACAGCCTCTTTTTACGTATGGTTATCGATCCGACTACGGAACGTATGCGTTCGGTACCGGCAGATCGGTCGTCAAACCGAATTGCTGGATCAACGTTCCGGCGGTTGTACGGTCGATGAACCAGTTCGCCGACGACGGTCTGAAGACCGCATTGTCGAACCTTCCATCACCGTCGTAATCTCCCGGAACAGGGATGTCGGTGCTTATGCCGAACGGAACCGCATAGAACGAGAAGTCCTCGCTTCGCATCACATACCAGGTACCGCTCGCAGGACGCCAGAACGCGATGTCCGTCTTGTTGTCCGCGGTATAACGTCCTTGCACCGGGCGATCGGTCGAAGCACCGAACTGTAGAGCGAGAACCGAGCCGTTCGTGCTGCGGCGAATCCACCATTCTCCACCGCTCACTGCAGGTCGGAAGATCGCGATATCAGCTTTTGCATCGCCATCGTAATCGCCGACAACCGGTTTATCGCCAGTCGTTCCGAATCCGATAATGTCGAACCCGCCGGCTGATTTCTGGATGAACCAAGTGCTGTTAGACGGCCGGAAGACCGCAAAGTCTGCCTTGTTATCGCCGTCGAAATCAGCGGGAGCCGGGACGTCATTGTTTTGACCGAACGGGACGGAGAAGTAAGTGAAGTTCTCCGATCGCAGGATGTACCATTCGCCTGTCGAAGGACGCCAGAACGCGACATCCGTCTTATTGTCGCCCGTGTAGTCGGCCGCGACAACCTTATCGCTGGACGAACCGAACTGCACCGCGGGCACGAGTCCGTCTGAGCTGCGCTGCCACCACCACGAGCCATTCGATGGACGGAAGATGGAAATGTCCGTCTTGTTGTCTCCGTCGAAATCAAACGGTGAGCGAACCGTCGGACCACCTGCAGTGACCGTAAAGTTCACGTCGGAAATATCGAAGAAGATATTACCGACAGCTTCCACCTTGATACGGCCGGTCGTAGTTGCGACGTTCGGGATCGTGACCGACTGAGTTCCGTCATTCGCGGTCGAGGCGAGCACGACCGTCGGGAACGTCTGGCCACCGTCCGCTGAAAACAGGATACGAACATTCGCCGCACTCACCGGTGCGGCGGACGTGTTCGCGACATCCCAGGTGACGGTCTGCGACGAATTGCCCGCCCAGGTCACACCCGTGTTCGGGGCCGTGATCACGAAGGGACCGCTCGCTCCGTCTACGTTGAGAGTCGCGGTGGCGGTGTTGATGCCGCTACCGTTCGCGCGATTATCACGAGCTACCACCTGAAACACCATGGTTCGCGTAATCGACGGCAGTATTTCGCCGGTCAGGAGGCCGCCGCCATAGGTTGGAGGAGGGACATTTGCCGTATCGAGGATGTGGTTTAGCTGTGGAAATATGCGCGTACCTGTCTCGGTTTGAACAAAGTTCCGGAAAATCGGGCGTGCGCTACCATCCGCATCGGAATTTGGTACCTGGCCCGCCCCGCTAGGTCCGAGGTCGTACTCCTGCCAATCGTACGTCAGTGAATCGCCGTCTATATCCGTTGCCGCCGCCGTAAGCGAGAACGGAGTCGACTTTGGAATATTGAAGGTCGAACCGCCTACGACAGAAACAGACGGTGGGGTATTCATGTTCGCAGTTGTGACCGGACAGGAACCTCCTGTCGCCATGTTGTTGCTGAATGCCACAATTTCTTCGAGGCTCTTGACATGAAAAGTGTCGATGCTGTGGTCAGCCAGATCCTGGTTTCCGCAGATCCCTGCGTAGGCCATGATCGTGATGCCGCTGCCCGGCTCGTAAGCGGCCGAGGCCGTTCGACTGCATCCGTTCATCGTATGGTTGCCGCCAAATTGGTGGCCCATCTCGTGAGCGACATAGTCGATCGCGAAGGCGTCGCCAACCGGATTCCCGAGACCTGTTACGCCCCGAGCCTTCAATGTTGCCGAACAAGGTGCTCTTAGATTTGCGACTCCACCGCCACCTGTGCTGAACACGTGACCAATATCGTAGTTTGCCGAGCCGATTATGGTATCAAGACTCGTCTGATTTTGGCCGAGCATCGTCGAACCGCTGTTGTTCGTATACGGATCGGGTTCGGCTGTCCAAATCAAAAGATTGTTGTTTGCGACAATTACCATTCGTATCGCGACGTCGCGCTCGTAAACGCCGTTGACGCGGTTCATGATCAGAACTTGAGCCGCAAGCGCTCCGGGGATCGTGCCGCCACCAACAGCCGCAACATATTCCACAGTCGCTGCAAGAGCGAGACGATAGGTTCGGAGTTGCGTTCCGTTTGTAACTTCTGGCGATGCGATATCAGGGATCAGCTCGTCGTTGCGTTTCTTCTCGGGCGAGAAGAGCCGCTCGAAAGCTTCTTGCGAATCAAGGTCGCAGGAAAAGGTGTTCTTACGCGGAGCATCGCGCTTGAAATAGGTTAGATAGTTGTCGGTGTCGCCCTTCGCATAAGGATCGACCATTACTGTGCCTCGTGTGGACAGCACCATCGCGTGAAATCCCGACGGCAGAAAGTCCAGGCGGACGGTCGCGGTCGGATCGTCGATGCCGCGGCCGTTATATGTACGCCCGAGCTCAGGGAACTTTGCGGCCAACCCCGGTTCAACGATGAGCGAATGCTCGATTCGAAATCTTCCAAACGTACCATCCGGCATCGGAAGGGTGAGTACGGTCTGTGTGAACCGGCTCTCATACGAAAATTCTTCGGGCGCATCAGCGAGTATCGACGACACAACGCTCTTGTTCAACGAATAGGTCTTGTACCCTCGGGGTATCAAGGTCCGCTCTGCAGAACGGCCGGCGAGACTTCTCTCGTCAACTGCGGTCCATACGCGGTCAGAACTTGTCTGGGCGAAGGCGAGGGCCTGAAAACTGACAAGGAAAATAGAAACCGCGAATAGGCGGAATAGGGTCTTACTCATGAAAAATCTCTCCTATTTAATTGATCCTCAAAATGCAGTCGAACCAATGAGGCAGGACGGCGAACTTGAACTCTACAAAATGAAAATAGCGAATGAACCCTTTGAATGGTGACGGAATGTAGCAGACATCATAGCGTAAAGACCAACATATTGTCCAGATTTTCAGCCGCAGGCCATTGGTTCGCTTTGAAATTCGACTCGATCGCCGGTTTTCGCGTCGCCAAGGTGCGTCAGAACGTGGAAAAGATCTGCTCTGAAATTTCTAAGGACGTTCCCATACTCCCTTACACCCATACTCCCTTACAAAGGTAGAGACTGTCGGGAAAGGCAGCTTCTTTCTGTCTCAAGGCCGGACCAGTCCCAGTCCGGTGCCCGACTGGAGCGCAGGCATCCCTGCCTGCAACGCCGCGTTTTTCAGCGGCGTAAAACGTTGAGATCCCCGAACCTTTTTCGCGTCGAAGCGACGCTCATGCAGGCAAGGATGCCTGCGCTCCAATCAGGATCGCAATAAAAAAAGGGTGCGGCTACGCGAAGCCGTTAGAATGTGTAACGCCCATCGATCTAGAGTTACCCAGTATGAAAAGGCGTGTAGCCGGCAACATTCTGCTCGCAGCGTGGCTGAATGCTAAACTAATTTTTCGCTATGTCGCAGAACCTGGCCGCCGCGGGCGGCTCACAACTCGAAGTCAGCGACGGGCCGCTGGTTCCGACAAAGGATGAGATCTCGGTACTCTCCGCGACGGAGTCCGCGGGCTTTTGGCTCGTTCGCCGGATGAACACCGGCGCCTGGAAAACGTTCTGGACCTTCTGCCAGCGACATATCGGTTCACTCTGGATCTATCTCGCAACTTACAATCTGATGAACGTGTTCGGCGTCGAGAACGTTGACGCGACGGATCCCGATCGTCCGGTACTGCTGGTCGCGAACCATCGATCGTTCTTCGACATGTACACGATCTCGAGCGTCTTGTTCCGCCGTACGAGCCGCCCGATCCAACTGTACTTTCCTGTGCGAGCAAAATTCTTCTACGACAACCCGTTTGGTTGGTTCGTCAATCTGGTGATGGGATGGTGGGCGATGTATCCGCCTTTTTTTCGTGAGCAGAAAGAAGCGAGAAAGCGGGCGTTCGACAAGTTTTCGGTTCGCGAGCTGATCCGGATCTGCTCCGCCGGGCGCGGCCACGTTATCGGATTTCACCCCGAAGGCAAAAGAAATCTAAGCGAAGATCCATACTCATTTCTGCCCGCCCAGCCGGGGATCGGGAAAGTGATCTTTGACGCAAGGCCACAGGTCATTCCGGTGTTTGTTACGGGGCTGATAAATGACCTTCCTAAACAGGTCCTTGGAAATTGGACCGGTGGCGAAAAGGTTCGGATATGGTTTGGTGATGAAATTGATCTTTCGGAGTTCTATGAGAAGCGCGATTCTATTCGCACGCATAAGGCTATCGGGGATTTTCTGATGGAAAGGATCGAGGTTCTCGGTCGAAGTGATAAAGAATGGATAGGACAAGGGGAAGGGAATGACCGACGACCGCGCAGCGAAAACGACTGAAGCTGTAGTGCCGAATCTGCCGATGTCGAACAGACGTCGGTGGGCGGTGACGGCCGGGGTGATGACTGGAATGTTCATCGCCGCGCTCGAAGCTACTGTCGTTGGAACGGCGATGCCGACGGTGATCGCGTCGCTCGGCGGATTGAACCATTACAGCTGGGTCTTCTCGGCATACCTCGTGACGTCGACGGTGACCGTGCCGGTTTGGGGCAAGCTCTCCGATCTTTACGGCCGTCGTCTTCTTTACCAGATCGGTATCGGTATCTTCCTTCTCGGAACGCTGCTCTCCGGTTTTTCGACGTCGATGACGCAGCTAATTATTTTCCGCGCGATCCAGGGGCTTGGTGCAGGCGCTCTCGTTCCGCTCGGGATGACGATCATCGGCGACACGTTCACGCTCGAAGAACGAGCGAAGATGCAGGCGTACTTCAGCGGAGTGTGGGGATTGTCGAGCATTATTGGCCCGATCGTCGGCGGGTTCGTCACCGATCAAATTTCCTGGCGGTGGGTTTTCTTTGTCAACCTTCCGATCGGAGTCGTCGCGGCTTTGATCATCGGCTTTGCTCTGCGCGAGCCAAAGGTGCATACCCGGCCATCGATCGATTACGCGGGTGCTATCCTGCTAATGACGGCGATCAGCCTGCTGATGCTGGCGATGGTCGAAGGTGGCTCGGGCGGCCTTATCAATTCGCAAAATCTACTTATCTTTGCGGCATCGGCCGTGCTGCTGCTGATCTTTGTTTTTGTCGAGAAGCGAGCCGCGGACCCGATCATTCCGTTCGCCCTTTTCAAGAACAAAACCATCACGATCGCGATCATTGCCGGATTTCTCGGCGGTGTCGCGATGTTCGGAGCGATCTCGTTCGTCCCGCTCTTTGCACAGGGATCGCTAGGATTCTCCGCAACCGCCGCAGGATCGCTGCTCACGCCGCTGATGCTCGCGTGGGTCTCGATGTCGATAGTCGGCGGGCGCCTGATGCTGCGGGTCGGATATCGTGTGATCACGATCGTCGGCTATGCGGCGTTGACGCTCGGCTTTGTCATGCTGGCTATGTTCGACCGTGAGACAAACCTTGTGTGGCTCTATCTCGATCTGGTCACCATCGGCGTCGGTCTTGGGCTCTCCATGCTTACGCTGCTGATCGCGGTGCAGCAGGCAGTGGAAAAAAGTAAGCTCGGCGTTGCGACATCTCTCAACCAGTTCTCGCGTTCGATCGGTGGTGCGATCGGCGTCGCCGTCATGGGCGCGATACTGACTGCGTCACTCGCGACGGAATTGAATAAAGCCGCGAGCGATAACGGAGTCCTAACATCGGAGCAGGCGCAGGAATTCGCCTCGAATCCCAATGCGCTTATCGAACCGACGGCCAAGGCCGCGATCTCGACCGAGACACTTGGCGTTCTGCAATCGTCGTTAGCTCGTGCGATCCATCCGGTGTTTTGGTCGGGTGCGATCATGGCAGGATTAGGGCTGATCGTGGTTCTGTTTCTACCGAAGGACAAGCTAAGGGAAGAAGAAACGCCCGTCGATGGCGAGCGTTTGATAATGGCTGAGCAGACGACGATAAACGCACGGAATCAGCCCGACGTTCACACGACTTATTCGTAACTTAAAGCTTCGACCGCGTCGAGCCGAGCGGCCCGCATTGCCGGATAGAGTCCGCCGAGCGCGCCACCGATCAGGCCGACAACAAGAGTTAGCAACATTACCCAGACGCTCATCTCCACTTCCAGAGTCGTCACCATAGTAAGCGCGAATCGCAGCACAAACGTAAGAACAATTCCCGTGATAATGCCGAGCAGGCTGATCAGCAACGCTTCCTGCGTAATCGTCCAGCCGATCTTCGCATTGCTCATCCCGAGGGATTTCATGATGCCGATCTGCCGCGTTCGCTCGGTCACCGTCGTGTACATCGTGAGCAGGATGACCAATGCACTGATGACGGCGGCGACCCCGATGAAGACGTTTAGAAAAACGTTCAGCGCGGGGAAGCCGGCCATGTAAAGTTCTTCGAGGTCCTCGGCTCGGATCATTTGGTATTCAGGAAATCGTGCTTTCAGATTTTGCCCGACTTGATCGACCGTGTGGCCGGGTTTGATCGCGACAAGAACGGTCGAAGCCCTACCCTCGCCGCCGAGCTGGTCCTGCATTACGGCGAGCGGGATCTTTAGACGGGCTCCACCTGCCGGCTCATAGGTTCCGACGATCGTGAAGGACCGCTCGTAGAGCTCGAGCGTATCGCCAACTTTAAGTTTTCTTTGGTTCTGCCAGGCCGTGTCGATTATCGCTTCGTCGGCATTAGGTCCGAAGGCTCGGCCTTCCATCAAACGAAGCCCCGAAATCGACGCGTACTCATCGAACACGATGCCATCGACGAGACGCTTGCCGGTGTTGTTATCCTTTGCGTCGACGGATGTCTGACCGATCGCGACCGCCGAGCGCACACCCTCGACACTCATAACATCTTGAGCAAGTGAGTCCGGCAGGCGGAACGCTTCCGATCCGCTCATGCCGATCGAGCCCGCCGCTCGAATGAAGATCTCGGCTCCGACATTCGCTTCGCGCGACGCTTGTCCGCGGATCGTGCCGTTTGAAAGGCCGACCGTGAACACGATCAGAAGCACGCCGATCGCGATACCGAGAATACTGACGACCGTCCGAGCCGGCCGGTGAAACATGTTTGAGAATACTAAGCTGTCTATCATTCCGTAAAGTTTGGGACACTAGTGCGAAAAACGGTAAGCGGTAAGTGGTAAGTGCTGAGTTCGTGTCTAAAAATTTGAGAGATTAGTTATCGGACTTACCGCTTACCACTTACCACCTACCGTTTAGCCCTTAGCACTAATCACTGACTCGCCGTATTCGAATTCGCCGCCGCAACCTGACTTTCTTCCAGCTTCTGATCCTCGGCTGACTTCCATCCCGCCTTCTTCAGAAGTTCGATCGCAAAACGGATCGGGACCGCCATGTTGGCCGCGGTATTTTCTGTAAACACGCCGAAGTTGACCCCAATCACTTTACCCGTCTGACCGAACAGCGGTGCACCCGAACCGCCCTCGGCGGTTTTCGCATCGTGGACGATACGCTTTGCATCGAGATCCGTGATCGCTCCCTGCGTCGTCAGCGGCACGATCTTGCGGGACTGCGCGAGGAAATTGATCAAATTCTGGCGCGAATTGCCGAATCTTTGGTTGATCGACTTCGCCTCGTCGTCATCAACCATCGCGAGGAGACGATCGGGGCCGCTCGGGTACCCCATTGTGACGACGGTCTTCCCGATCGTCGAAGCGTCGGTGTCCGCGTCAAGCGGAAGCGTCGGCACCTCGGTCGGCAATTGTGCGATGTCGATAGTGGCGACGGCAACGTCTTCGCGCCCACCAAGCTCACGAACCTTCAACGGGAACGGCTGCGGATAATTCGGGAAGTAGATCACCAGACGCTTGATTCGTGCACGGCCATTCGAATCGCGGATCATCTGCTTTACGAGATCGTCTTCGGTCCAAGGCTGGAGCACGTGCTTATTCGTGACGATGTATCCGCCGCCGGCATGAAATCCGGTTCCGATAAAATCGTATTCGACCGGGCTGCCGTTGCCCTCGGTGGTCAGGCCCTGCGAAGCCGATGGAGTATTCTGCGGGCCGGCCTCTTCAGTCGCCGCGGGCTCATACGGATTGGGCCGAAGCGACTGCGGATCGGGGTATCGCAGGACACGTCCATTGCTGCGATCGACGAGGTCATAAACACCGACGATAAGACACACGCCGCTGCCGTAATCGACACGCAGATTTTGGGCGAGCGAAACTGTCTTGATAATATCCGAGTTTACTTTCTCGAGATCGCCAAGCTGATTGTTGGTAACCCCGAGCTGCTCCTCGAGTTTTTGGATGATGTTGTTCTGTCGCTCCGACTGTTCGCGATTTTCGCGGAGCTCACGGCTTACAGCCCAGCCGAGATAAAGGACACCCGTGATAAAACCAACCGAAAGCACAAAGATAATGGCCTTGGTCGTCCAGCTCACTTCGCGCATCAGTTCCCGCGAGAATTCGCGAAGGAACGCTTTTGCATCGTCCCGTTTTGGTGACGTCGCCGCATCCAGGGCGGCCGATTCGATGAACTGTGCGACGTGCGGGAGATCGCGATTCGTTCTGATCAGAGAAGGCTTTAGTGACGGCGCAAAGAATGAGAACGTAATATCGGTGTTCTCGAGTTTGATCACATCGCCATCGGTAACGGCGATATAGCGGCGGACAGGCTCGCCATTGAACACCAGGGAGAGTTCCGGCGCCCATTTAGTTAGCCGGAAAACGCCCTCGGTATCTTCCAGCTCGAACCACATGCCGGAGGCCTGCACCTCGGTGGTCTGGATCTGGAGATCACAGGTGTCGTCCGAGCCGATCGTCAGGCGCTCTTGCGAAAAGACCTCGGTCGATTTCTCCGATCCAACCTCTATGTGAACGATTATCCCTGCCATTAAAACGACTTCGACTGCTTAAATCGAAGTGAGATTCTACCATAAGGAACGTGTCTTCGATGCGAACCGCCGCAAGTTCGTGGCAAAATAAAAGACAGGCAGAAACCCGACCGGTAGGGAGGGTGTGATACAGATGTCAAAACCGAAATTTATCGACGACCGCGATCAGCTGGAGAAGCTTGCTCCGGTGATGAAGGCGCCTATCAAGCGGCACGTCTTCGTATGCAATGGGAAGTCGTGCGCTCAGGTCGGGAGCGCCGAGGTCAAGGCCGAGTTCGAACGGATCCTCGAAGCGAAAGGCCTGCGGCAGGGAAAGGAAAAGAAAGGCCGAAACCCGTTGGGTGAGATCGTGCTGACCGATTGCAGCTCGGTCGGTTTCTGCTCGATCGGTCCCGCCGTCCTCGTCTATCCCGAAGGCGTCTGGTACGGCCAGGTCCAGGCTGAAGACGTGTCGGAGATCATCGAAGAGCATCTCGAGAAGGGAAATGTTGTCGAGAGATTGGCGTTGATCGAGATGAACGGAAAGGGCTCATAACCAAATGCTTGTCAGAGGGTAGCGTGCGAAGCACGCGGCCACAACTTTAGCTACACACGCTGCGAAGCGGAGTGTGTAGTCCGGAGCGAGAACGACCCAGCGTGTGAAACACGCGTCATTGACGTCAAGACTCATCCGCGCAACAATGCGCTGGACGGGGAGATAATCTAGGCCAAGCGTGTCGTACACGCGTATCTCCCATGTCACATACACACCTTCTCTACCACTTCATTTACGCAACAAAGAATCGTCTTCCGCTCATCTCAGAATCCTGGGAATCGGAGTTCTATAAGCAGATGGGTGGCATCGTCCGAAATCATCACGGCATCGCGATCGAGATCAATGGCATGCCCGATCATCTCAACATGCTCGTGAGGCTGAAGCCCATTGTCGCGGTTGCGGACTTTTTGCGTGAGACAAAGTCGATCTCGTCGGGGTGGATTCGTCGCACGCATGAACCCAGGTTCCGTTGGCAACGGCGATACGGCGCATTCTCGGTGAGCGAGTCAGTTTCCGATGCCGTTCGAAAATACATCCGGAATCAGAAACAGCATCACAAGAAACAAACTTTCGAAGACGAGTACAAAGAATTGTTGCGATTGCATCGAGTGGAGTTCGACGAGAAATACCTCTGGGAATGACGCGTGTTTCACACGCTCGGCCCGAATTGGACTCGCTATCTACACGCTCGCTGCTCGCGTGTAGCTAAAGTTGTTGCCGCGTGCTCCGCACGCTCGGATCTATGTTTGATCTCCTGTCTCCCGTTTCCGGTCTCCCGTCTCCTGTCTCCCGCCTCCCGTCTCTCCTACGCTCGCATCGCCGTCAATATCTCATCCACGACCTTCTTCGCATCGCCGAACAACATCAACGTGTTCTCTTTATAAAACAGCGGATTGTCGACGCCGGCG
>JANMUW010000175.1:0-3830 GCA_031392105.1 Acidobacteriota bacterium
TGGATCGTCAGCTTCGCCACATCGAGGATCGAATAGCGCCCGATACTTCCGTCCTTTGAGATGATCGTCAATACACCCTTGTCGACCGAAAACCGGAACACTTCGCTCATTGGACGCTCGAGGCTCGTTCCGTCTTTGAAAAGAATTATTAAATTTACATTCGCCAGCGGATCGGGCCCTTTTGTTGCGTCCGTCTTCGGCGGCACTCTCCCGCGACGCGCACGCGGCGGGATGACAGTTTTTACTGTCGTGTCAGGCGGAGTCGTTTCTGCTGTAGTTTCCGCGGGCGTCGCGGCCTTTGGAGGACTTCGACGGCCCCTCGTTCGTCGCCTGGTCGGCTTCACCGGCGGGGTCTTTGTCGAAGTCGCTTCAGGAATGTTCTCAGTAACAACCACCTCAAGTTTGTTCTCACGTGTCTCTGCCGATGATTTTTCATCACTCTTCGGTTCAGCTGGGTTCTCGGCCTTGTCTTTTTCGGGTTCCTCGACACCGCTTCGTTCATCGACAACTTCCGCAACTGTTTCGACAGGAGCCGGCGTTGGAGTGGCTTTCGGAATTATCTCGACGATCGTGCCAACCGAATTCACGCGAATACCGCTTTCATTTTTCGCGGTAAGGCTTGGAAGTGCCGGCTCGTCCGTCGGCTCAGTCTGGGTAGAGGCCAAAAAGCTCCCGGCGAATTTGATTCGAAACGTCGCCTGATCATCTCCGGGCGTACGACCCTGAACACGTAGGATCATCTTCTCCGGCTTCCTTAAATAAATGACCCGTCCGGTCTCATTCTCCGCAAGGTCGGCGTAAACGACGATCTTGGTCAATGGCCTGAGGCCATTTTGCGTGAAGACGTCGATGTCCCCCGTAAAATTTCGAGCGACCACATTTATGAAAAGATCGCCTTGCTCGCCATCGAACTGGTAAAAATAAGACGTCAGACGCGCGTCACCAACATCGCGGGCCTTGATCGATCCTGTGATCTCATTCGATGTGATCGGTGTTGGAAAACTCTGGTTGGTCGACTGGCCAAGCGCTTCGCCGGTGAGAGCCAGCGCCAATATGGCAGAAAATATAAAAGGACTTCGACTTAAAAGCTTCATTCTTGATCAAAGTTCTTTTCGGAGGTGAACGAGCCTCGAAGTTTCTTTGTAACCGAGATTCAGATGTGCCTCGAGGCTTAGGTCGTTGCCGATCTCGGCGTCAGAGGCGATTTCTGTGCATCCCCTTTCGCGGGCCCACGCCTCGGCCTGTCGAACAAGCTCACGGCCGATTCCCTGTTTTCGAAATTCCGGTTCCACGTACCAGCCTTCGAGATATCCGACGTGATCGGTCTCGCAGTCTTCCACGTATGGCCGTATGCTAGCTTCGAGCAAGCCAACCAGTCGGCCGGGACCTGCCTCTGCGAACAGCACAAGTTGCGATTCGTAGTGATCGAGAATGTCGACCATCTCGGATTTGTGATCATCATCAACCGTCTCGTCCCACAACAGCTTTCGCAGACGAAACCATTCGTCGAGATCGGTTTCCCGTAACGGGCGCACCGTAACTTGCATGGGGTTCATTCAACGCTGATTGTAAATTAAAAAGCCGAAAGTAAAAAGGTAAAAGTAAAAAGGCCGAGAACTTCAGGAGTCTCGGCCATTTACCTCTTAACTTTTACCTTTTATTCGTTATTCGCCGGATCTCGCCGCCTGGGACTTGTCCTGCAACAATTCAAGCGCTTTCTTGAGTTGGAGGTCTTCGATCACCGGCTTCACCGGCTCCTTCGTAGGCGTCGGTGATGCTGACGGCTGGGGATTCTGGTTCTGCTGATCTCGCTGGTCAATAAGTTCCTCGACCTCGAGAGCTTCCGGTGTATCCGGACGTTTTACTTCGACCGACGGTTTTACGCCCATCGTTGCCCGATCATCCCCAAGAAACGGGTTTCCGGAAGCGGATGCCCACTTGGCCGTCGTCAGCAAAAGACCGTCACCACCGCGAAGAGTGAAAAGCTGCTGCTCGGTACCAGATCCAAAACTCCGCTCACCGATTACTTCGCCGCGCTTGCGATCGAGTATTGCCGACGCGACGACCTCAGCTGCACCGGCCGTACCAAGATCGATAAGCACGGCGACCTTACCGTCAAACACAGCCTTTGCCGGGTCGGCGGACATCGTCTTCAATACTTTATTCTCCTTTCCGACGACCTTCGCGAGCTCACCATCCTTAATGAACAGGTTTGCAACGGCCACGCCCTCGTTTAGGGTTCCGGTCGCAACTCCGCGGAGATCAAGGACGATCTTTTGCACGCCCTGCTTTGCAAGATTCTGTACGTGAGACTTGATGTCGTTGGCTTCCCCGTCTTCAAGGCTGTACACCTTGATCACACCGATCTTGCCGGCCTCAACGCGAGCCTCGGCCTGCGGGGTTTTGTAAACTCCACGGGTAACCTTGAGGCTCTGCGGCTTTTCACCCGACCGAAGGATGCGCAGATTCACGACTGAACCAGGCTCGCCCAGGATCATCTGCCGTGCATCGTAGAGCGAGATATCACGTGTTGCCTTGTTCTCGATGTACTCGATGACATCACCGGCTTTCAAACCGCCCTTTTCTGCATTGGAGCCTTTAGTCACTGAAACAACATAGAGGTAAAGCGAAACTTGAGAGAATTCCGCTCCGACACCAACTTTGTTCGACGCCTTATTCGCATTGAACTCCACGACCTGTTGCGGGGTAAGATACGACGAGTACGGATCCAGGCCTCCAACCAGGCCGCGCAGGGCTCCGTAGCGGACCTTCTCAAGATTTGGCTCATCGACGTAATCGTTCTGGATATGCTGAAGCACCGATTCAAAGATCCGGATCTGGGCTCCGGCATCGTTTATCGGCTGCTGAGCTCGTGCCCAGGGACTGAGAATACCGCCGACACCGGCGTACAGCGCGATGGCAACTGAAACGGCCAGAATCGATAATTTCCCGCGAAATGACATAATTTACCTCGTATGATAACTACTAAGAAACGTTTACGTTTGAGCAGCAGAAAGGTTTAGCCGGCTGCGATGCTCAATTATCCGATAACAAAATCCCGAGTGCAACAAAAAGAAACTGCTAATCTACAAGACCTTACAGATATATCCGAAGTTCCGGTTACCGGCCGGATCGTTGCGATAGATCCCGGGACCAAGCGTGTCGGCGTCGCTGTCTGCGACGAGAACCGCGTGATCTCCAGGCCGTTACCTGTCGTACAAAGAACATCATGGAAAAAGCTGCTACTGCAAATACAGGACACTCTAGCCGAATTTGATGCCTCGGCTCTCGTCGTTGGTTTGCCGTATAACTTCGATGGCAGCGAGAGCGAAATGACAATCGAAGCCCGAGACATGGCCCGGAAACTATCGCTCTCACTCGATATTCCCGTCTATCTCCAAGACGAGCGGGCGACGACTTATGAAGCTCGCGGGCGATTATGGAAAGCCGGGATAGAAGGAAAACCGATGCGGGCCATCCTGGACAGCGAAGCAGCATCCATAATCCTGACCGATTTTCTTGGACGGATCGGAAGGTGAAGTTCGGAGAGAGTTTTCAGAGTTGGAAGAGTTTTCGGAGTTGGCGGAGTTTGCGGAGTTTTCAGAGTTTGCGGAGTTTTCAGAGTTTTCAGAGTTTGCGGAGTTTTCAGAGTTTGAAGAAGTTTACGAAACGCTTCTAATGCCGCAGCTACCGACACTCTGCCAACTCCGCCAACTCAGAAAACTCTGCCAACTCAGAAAACTCTGCCAACTCAGAAAACTCTGCCAACTCAGAAAACTCTGCCAACTCAGAAAACTCTGCCAACTCAGAAAACTCTGCCAACTCAGAAA
>JANMUW010000246.1:0-3237 GCA_031392105.1 Acidobacteriota bacterium
ATAATTATTAATTATTGATTGGCAATTATTAATTGTCTTCATGCGATAGATTTTATTTCCCGCCCCGTGAATGTAACGTCCCGCAAACTGTCAAGTTTTCCGAGCGAATCGACACTGACCTTTAAATCCCTGTAAATTCCGTCGGCGATCGTATAAATCCATCCGTGAACCTCGACTTGCTGACCGCAGTCCCAGGCATCCTGCACAATCGTCGTTTCGCCGACGCTGACAACCTGTTCGATGACGTTTATCTCGCACAATTTGTCCAGCCGTGCGTCGTACTCCAAAGACGAATCCAGTTCGTCATCGTGCTTGTGCATGATGTCCTGGATATGCCGAAGCCAGTTATCGATCAGCCCCAACCTCGTGTCATCGAGAGCGGCCTTAACACCACCGCAGCCGTAATGGCCGCACACTATGATGTGCTTAACCTTCAGAACCTCGACCGCGAACTGGATCACGGAGAGGCAGTTCATGTCAGTGTGATTGACGAGATTTGCGACGTTCCGATGAACAAACATTTCGCCTGGCAAAAGGCCGATGCTTGTCGCGGGAGTAATTCGGCTGTCCGAGCATCCGATCCATAGGTATTCAGGTGTCTGGATCTCGGAAAGCTTTTCGAAAAATGTCGGATCGCTCTCCTTTATGTTTTGTGCCCAGGCCTTATTGCCCGAGAGAAGGTGTTCAAGTGTGCTCACAGGTGAATATGTTAGCTCAAAACGCGCTCGATAGCATCGCAGGCAGCGGTCGTACCGCTTTCGGAGTTAACGAACGCAGCAACTTCCACGGCTCGTTTGCGGTAACCATCTTCGGCTAGGATCTTAGTCAGCATACGTGCGGCTGACTCTGCCGTGTAGCTGCCACGGCCTATGATCTCGGCGACTCCGATCCGCCGGCAGCGAGCAGCATTGTCGGGTTGGTCGTGGGCGAAGGGCACGATCAAATGGGGAACTCCGGCACGCAAAACCTGGCCGGTTGTGCCGACGCCGGCCTGATGCACGACGCAAGCGGCGCGGGGAAACAGAAGAGAGTAGGGTGCGTATTCAAAGCCGACAATGTTATCCGTCAGTCCAGACGGACGCTCGCCGAACACGCCGTACAGCAAGACCGCTCGTCGGCCGAGCATCTTTGCCGCCTTCACGCTCTCGACAAAAAAATCGCGCGGATCCATGACAGCGGCCGATCCAAGCGTGAACACGATCGGCGGTTCACCCGCGTCGAGAAACTCCACGAGCCCATCGGGCATCTGCCCGGAATCGGATTGCCCGTCATAGAAGCAGAAGCCTGTTTGGACCGCGTGCTCGGGCCAATCCGGCTGCGGGGCTCCGAGCACCCGTGAGAACATTATCAGGTGAAGATCAAGCGAAAACTTCTCGCCGAAGATCGGATCGTCGTCAGGGTCGAGGCCGATCTTGCGCCGAAACACGCGATATTCGTCGAGCCACGAATGCATCGACATTCGAATGAGGCGGAACAGCAAAGAGTGAAATCCTGATCCGAGAAAACGCAGTTTCTCGAACCACATCGCAGTCGGCGGGACGGGCGGATCGTATGTCGAGAATAGCGAGACAGGAGCGAGTGTCGTAGTTACCCACTTGATACCGGTTTTTTCGACAACCGACTTTGCCGCGTAAATTACCTCGCCAGTAATGAGAATGTCCGCGCCATCCACAGCCGCCAATAGATCGTCATACATCGCCGGGACGCTCGCGATGATTATCTCCCGGAGTATCTTTTCGGTCCCTTTTCTCGCGTCCACCAACTCGGGCATCTGCGCGATGTCATCCGGGCTGATGTGAGGCGCCATTGGCACGTGTTCGAACCCGAGCATCTCGATCTTGTCGCGATAAAAGTTCATCGTCGCGAACGCGATCCGATGCCCGCGCCGCTTTAGTTCGAGCCCAAGCGCGATCATCGGGTGAAGATCACCGAGCGAACCGAATGTTGCCAGCACGATCTCTGCCATTAGGTTCCCGGGGTCGGATGGTTTGTGTCTCTGTCCTCCTGATCGCGGCGTTCCATCTCGCGTTCAGCGTTCCTCGCCTTCACCTGAAATCTGACGCTTAGTAAGAATGCGACGCAGCCGAGGACGGCCGAGACAAATGCCCCGTCATTATTTCCCATCCATAGAAAATAGGCGGCGATCCCAGCCAGGATCACCGCCACAATCTGGAACACTCTATCCATTCGTTTACGTGCTTCTTATCTCCTCTTCTGCGATCTCGGTCACTGATTTAGGCCGAGTCTGCCTCTTCAAAACATATCTGATAATCGCGAACGAGGGCAAACCGACTAACACACCGAACGGCAAGACCGCGACTACGAAGGTTATCAGCCCGAGAACGAATGTCATCGCCACATCGAAACCTGCAGAGAACGCATCTGCGATTCGAGTTCCGAAACCAGCCGAGGCAGCTGCGAACACCTTTGGCGTCTGTACACGAATCTTGATCGTCGAAAGGCTCGATTGATTTTCGAGAAAGCGCTTTCGCCCTTCGATCCGTTCGATCTCGCCTCGAACATCGGCCAACTGACGCTGTACTACGAGAGCGTCGCCGACCGTATTCGCCCTTTTCATGATCTCCATGAACTGCCCTTCGAGAGCCTTCTTAGCTTTTAGCTGCGCTTCGATGTCGATGAATTCTTCGGTTACGTCCTGTCCTTTGACCGTTTCGGTCACGACGCGGGTCGCCGATTTTCGGATCTCGTCGAGCGTTTCGCTAAATTTGTCGGACGGAACCCGAACGCTAATTAGGACGATATCCCGGGTCGTTGCCTCGTTATCGCTGCTGCTCTGCTGCGATTCGACTACAAATCCGCCGTTCGATTCGGCGACCGTTGTGATCCGGCGTTGTGCTTCCTCCGGGTTGTCGGCCTCCAGATTCATCTCGGCGTTCCGTACTATCTTGCGATCTGAGGCTGCAGTATTGATCGAGGAAGCCGACGTCTGGGCGAGTGAAATATTTTGCTTTAAGACCTGTGCAGTTTCCCGAGCTCCGCCTCCCGAGCCTGTACTCATTGCTTCGGTTTCCGTAGCCGGGGCGGATGAGTTTGCGTTAGCAAAGGCTATCTCAGTTCGTTTGGTGTCTATGGAAGAGACGTCTGTGGAAGCCGACGCAGTGCTGTTCGCTGACGATAAAGCGCCTGAACGGTCGGCACACGCTCCGAATCCAATACAAAAAAATAAGGCGCAAAGAAATACTCCTTTCATGTTCAGTCCTCCGGGATGGTTAGATA
>JANMUW010000296.1:0-3033 GCA_031392105.1 Acidobacteriota bacterium
GATCGGAGCCAGCCATTTTCTGTGGAAAATGGTGCGCCGGATCGTAGGGATGCTTGCCGAAGTGGGCCGCGGTAACACAACTTACGACGCGTTCGAACGCCTGCTGAGATTCGAATCGGATATACCCGTTAAGTTCACAGCGCCGCCATCCGGCCTGTTCCTGGAGAAGGTCCTATACGCCGGCGACAAGGCACCGGATGCAGCAAAATCGCTGGTGCCGGTTCGATGAACGGCTCTAACTTGCTTTGGCCAAGCCGTTATGCCAAATTTTAGAATATTGATCTGTAATCTGATTTGAGATGGGAGAATTTTCCTGATGCATATAATTATGGCCGAGACGGCCAATGGAAAGGTGTCGATCGAGACTGAAACGGAACGCAAGCTTGTGCTGGAGCTCGAGGACAACGGCGTAGATATCCTTCATCGCTGCGGCGGCAATGCCCGCTGTACAACCTGTCGAGTCGAGATCCTGAGCGGCGATCCCGGACCGATCCTCGATGCCGAGAAGGCCGTTCTGGCAACCAAAACGGATCTCGGCGACCACACGCGCTTGTCCTGCCAGGTCCGCGTCGTCGACGATCTGCATATCCGTGTGATCAACCAGGCAAGCGTTGCGGGCATCGATGCCGGACCGAGGCCTGTAGAAGAACCGACGCCTTAATGTTCAGAGTGCGCGATTTATCGCGTATAACGTTGTCCGCGACGCAACTCTGAATCAACTGGAAACGCGATAAATCGCGCACTCTGAACGAAAAAAACGCGATAAATCGCGCACTCTGAACTAAGAATAAGGAGAAATAAGATGGGTTTGAAAACAGTCTACAAAGCAAGATCTTTTGACCTGAGCGGATTGACCGGTATTTCCGATGAGACGCTGGCGATGCACTTCAAACTTTACGAGGGCTACGTTACGAATACGAACACGCTCAACGAGCGGATCGCGGAGCTTATAAAGGCCGGCGAGCTCGATGCGACCAAGGTCGCCGCGTTCAGCGAATTAAAGCGGCGGTTCGGTTTCGAATACAACGGCATGGTCCTGCACGAATATTATTTCGAGAACATGAAAAAGCAGGGCACGGGCGATCCGGGAAAAGATTCCGCATTCCTAAAGGCCGCCGAAGAGAGTTTTGGAAGCTACGACGTTTGGAAAGCTGACTTCGTCAATACCGGAAAGATGCGCGGTGTGGGTTGGGCAGCAACGTATCAGGATCCGACAAACGGAGCCATCTCGAATCACTGGATAAATCTTCACGAGACCGGAAATGTTGCCGGTTACACTCCGATCCTGATCATGGATGTCTGGGAGCATGCGTTCATCAAGGATTATGCACCGGCCGAGCGACCGAAATATATCGAGGCGTTCTTCTCGAATATCGATTGGGATGCCGTGAGCGGGAGACTGTCGACCGCAGGTAGCGCGAAAGCCTGAAAGAATTACTTACAGGGATGAAAGGGATTTAGGGGATTGGGAGAGCCAAGGCTTCTGATCCATTTCATCCCCGTCATCCCTGTAGAATTAAGCCAGAGTGGTAAAATATTCCCGTGTTTGAAGAAAAAGTCCTGGTACAAAACTTCCTCAACCGGAAGGGGCGCGAGCGTCTAAAGAAGCCCGACTGGTTGAAGATCAAGCTCGGCGATCCGCGGCATCAGAACGCCGTACTCGATCTGATCAGCGGTCTGAATCTGCACACCGTTTGTCAGGAAGCAAAATGCCCGAATATCTTTGAGTGCTGGACGGACAAGACGGCGACATTCATGCTCGGCGGCGATACTTGCACGCGGCATTGCGGCTTCTGCGCGGTGAACAAGGGAAAGCCGATGGATCTCGATCCGCTCGAGCCGGCGCATGTCGCCGAAGCGGTCAAACATCTCGATCTCAAACACGCGGTAATAACGTCGGTCAACCGGGACGATCTGTCGGATGGCGGTTCGATGCACTGGGCGGAAACGATCTTGCGCGTGCGGGAGATGAATCCCGAGTGTAAGGTCGAAGTGCTTATTCCGGATTTCAATGGTGACGAGAACGCATTGAATAACGTTCTCCGAGCTCGCCCCAATGTCCTGAACCACAATACCGAAACTATCGCCCGTCTCTATCGTCGCGTACGTCCCGACGCAAAGTATTTTCAGTCGATGGAGCTGCTCGAACGCGCGGCACGCTGGCGCGATACCGAGCAGCCTTCGATGCTGACGAAAAGCGGGATCATGGCCGGGCTCGGTGAGACATTCGAAGAGGTAGTCGAACTGATGCGCGACCTGCGCAAATCGTCGTGCGACATTATGACGATCGGACAATATCTGCAGCCTTACGAAAAGCGCTTACCGGTCGAGCGATATGTTACGCCCGAGGAATTCGCTGAATGGAAAAAGATCGGCGAGGCGATGGGCTTCAGGCACGTCGAATCGTCGCCTCTCACACGAAGTTCATACCATGCCCGGGAACAGGCCGCATAGGGTTCGCGTGAAGGATGACACTGATAGCCGAAGAAACACGAGCCGAATCGGAGAAACGATGATGAACGAAAACGAGAATAAGAATGCTATCGAGATCCTGAACCGGATCATGGAATTGGAACTGGCCGGCGTCGTGCGTTACACGCACTATGCGCTGATGGTATTCGGGTATAACCGGATCCCCATCGTGTCCTGGCTAAAGGGCAACGGCGACGAGAGCCTGGCTCACGCCAACAAAGCCGGTGAGTTCGTCACGATGCTCGGCGGGCATCCAAGCCTTAAGATCGGTCCGCTGCTCGAAACCCATCAGCACGATATCGGTGACATCCTTCGCGAGAGCCTCGAACAGGAAAGGTCGACGCTCGCGGCCTATTACGAGCTTTTGCAGCTGACAGATGGAAAATCCGTAGCCCTTGAAGAATATGCCCGTGAAATGATCTTGCTCGAAGAGATACATCTCGACGAAGTCAACAAAATGCTGCGTAAACCGGGAGAGATCCAACCCTTTGTAGAATAGACTGTATGAATTCCGCAATCTCGTAAATGCGATTGCCGTTAATACCGTCGGGTATGGCAGTG
>JANMUW010000336.1:0-4286 GCA_031392105.1 Acidobacteriota bacterium
GTTTGATCGTTGGTGATGTTCTTACGCCAAAGCATCGTGCCTGACGCGGCGTCCACCACAACGTAGTAAGCATTGACGGGCTGCCAGATGAGGACTCTCCATGACGGAACGGCAATGCCGGGTTCGGTCGGGAAATACATCTTTTCGGCCGTCGTCGCCCAGTCGCCTGATCCAAACACGGATTTCAGATCGGTCGACTCGGCACCGTTGCGTGTGAGATCTGCTGGTAATTCGTGGTTGATGTGACGAGCTGCTGATTTGACTGCATCGAGTGGATCACGGAAATCAGTTGAAAGAGTGCCGTAATCGAGCCCAGGTGCGAGGTTGTTGATGACGCGGATCATCTCACCATTTTTGGTGAAGCCGGCCTTAATCTCACCGCGGAAAACCGGAACGTTGTTGATGCGCTGTTCAAACATCGCATACGACAGGTTGCCGTCCGGGTTGGTGTAGTCCTGGACCACTTTCAAGCTGTTGGCCTGCTCGTCCGTGACGCCCACCAAAGAATTGTTTTCTTTGATAAAATTGCGGAGAATTTCAGGACGCTTTGCTGAAGATGACGGGGTCAGCCATTCGATTCTGGCTTTCCATACATCCGGGGTGATGACTTCGGGGATCCGAATATCTTCGTTGTATTCGAACTTGACGGTCGGAAGCTGCGATCTAAGCTGTTCTTCGCCACGTACGAAACCTTCGCGTACATCGGCGACCATAGCCGCATCCTTTCCGATTGTCTGTCTAGCCGAAGAAAAAAATTCGTCGAGGCCAACTCCCTTGGCGGTTCGAATATCATAATTCGGCAATGCGGGATCTTCGCTGACCGTGCGGGTAAAAAGGCCTTCACCTTTCTGTGCTCCCGCCTCCGGCCGGAACTGTGACGGCACCAAGATTAGAGCAGTCACGATCCCTAAAATAAATAATGTTAACAGGAGACCGCGCCGGGTTCCTGTGATAGAACTGTTCTGCATTTACAAGCCCTCCTAACTTACCTAAAACACAAAATGAAGCCCCGCTGAGAGAGGCAGTAACTCTAGATCACCTTAAGGATATAAGGACGCGAAAATAGGTACACTATGAATTAGATGTGCTAACAAAATCAGAGCAAAAAAGTGCGCATCGAGAGCGACGGGGTCTATGTTCTTTATAAATGGCCGAAACCCAAGAATAAAAGAATGCTTTATGCAAACAACTTCAGGGTAAGAAAATGTAGATAATTAGTAACAGAAAAGCACTAGTTCGTCAACGTTTAACCGAACGCTCTTATACTCCGTGTAACAAAGCCGTATATTCCAAGGTTTAAGGATTGCTGAAGTCTCGCCAGGAAATGGAAAAAGACCGCGGATCTGGAAAAACGAGAGTCTCGTTTTCCGGATCCGCGGTCTTAGCTTAGACCGAGAAGCCGTTTACGGTATGTATTCGGCCGGAACAGCTATGTCCGAAGCCAAACCGAATGGCGTCGTCAGGAAGCCGGATGTAGAACGGTTCATATACCACACACCGTTTCTGTAAACGGCCTGATCATCCTTTCCATCGCCATCGTAATCGCCCGGAACCGGTATGTCGGTGCTGATACCGAAGGGAATAAAGTCGACAGCTCCGTTGCTCGACCGAATAATGTACCAGGTACCATTCGACGGCCGATACACGGCTATGTCGTCTTTGTTATCGCCATCGTAATCCGCCGGCACCAAACGATCTCCGGTCGTCCCGAATGGGATCGCATCGAAGTTTGTCGCCGGGCTTCCGGTCGGTTTTGCGATATACCACGTGTTATTCGACGGGCGGAACACAGAGATCTGTGATCTGCCGTCGGCGTTGGTGTCCATTGCCATGGGGATGTCGCTCGACAGGCCGAACGGCTCAACATAATTCGCTCCGTTGCTGCTGTTGAGGACATACCAAGTGTTGTTGGACGGGCGGAATACGGCCACATCGGTCTTGCCGTCACCATCGTAATCAGAAACGACAGGTACATCACCCACAATTCCCCATGAGTGCCCGGTGACCGTAAAGCCATTGCTGTTCAGAATGAAGAAGTCCGGTACAGCGGCCGATGCGGATGGGCGGAAAACCGCCGTGTCCGTCTTGCCGTCTGCGTCGTAGTCACCCGGCACAAGCGTGTCGGACGAGATTCCCCAGTTCGTCACCGCAAAACCTGCGGTTGAACGACTGAGGTACCAGTTTCCTTCGCTCGGACGGAATACCGAGAGGTCGGTCTTTCCGTCACCGTCGAAGTCAGCTCGAGCGTCAGAGGGAACGATCACCGGCGCACAGTTGTAACCTCCGATCACCTTGACGCCATCTATATACCAGCCAGGATTCGGCCCGGTGCCGACAGTATTGTCATCGGATCCGAAGCGGAATCGCAGCTGAATGTTCTGACCGGCCACCGAAACCGGAAGACGAGCGACAGTTGTGACATATCCACCCGAGTCTCCGCTCCAGGCATTTCTACCTGCGAGTGGATTATTAGCGCCGTTAGCGCCTAACAGACCGTTATAGCCGTTCTGCAAGAACGATCCGCCGGCCGTAATGACGTCGGTAAATGCTCCGCCCGCAATGCTAAGCTCCAGCACACCGCCATCCCATCCGGCTTCAGTATCAAACCGGTTACGGAACTCGACGGAAGCATTCGCCGTAGGGATCGCGATAGAAGGCGTGGTCAGGTTAGTACCACCTCCGACCGTTGCCGGATTCAATGCGAATGCGGCATTCGGCGCCGTATCGGGCGTATTCGTCGTCGTAACAAAATTGATGCCGCTCTGGACAACCTCTGCGGTCCAACCTGCCGGTATCGCCGGAGCTGTTACGCCATCAAAATTCTGCGTCATTGCGTTCACGGGAACTCCGAGAAGGAACGAGCGGGTAAAGCTCGTCGCACCAAGGCTGCTATTCACGTTGATCGTTATCGAGTGAAGGCTGCCGCAGGCTGCTCCGGCGGGTACCGTGTAGGTGATCGGCTGACTCACGGTCGCTCCGTGAGCTATCGTGCCGTAGTTCGCCGATCCACCGCCGACGATCTGCGCGGTCACTCCAGTTGCCGCTGAGCCTGTGCCATTTGTTAGGGGAACCGTAATGACAAGCGGCTCACCCGGCTCGGGAAATCCGTTGTTGTTGCCGGTGGCATCGCTAACCCCGAAGGTCGGTGTCTGAACCAGATTAGGCAAGTCGAACGCTTCTGTGACTCGAGCGTTGCCCGCCCCTGTGCCTACCACCTGAATGCTCGAGCTGAAGCCCATACCGCGAATCGCAAAACCGCTCCAGATATCCGCGACGTCACCGCCGGTACCGCCCATCTGCGCAGCGGAGAGAATCGCATCGCGTTCGGTAAGGAAAGTCGGGCCGAGTGGTGCGAGCTTCATTCCGTCGGTGACGAACTGAAGTGCGCGTCGGTTTCCGTCGAGCCACCCGAGGCGGGTTACCATCTTTCCGCGGACTTCCCAAAGTGCGCTGCTCCAGACCTCGCCCGCGGCGTGGACCTGGTCCGCACTTGTCGAGATGTGCGGACCGGCCATCGCCGCGAACGCACCATCACCCGTGTTTGCCGTAGTCGAATCGACGTCAGCAAACGTCATCGGGCTATGCGGGCGGTTCATCGGGCCACCGGTCGATGCCATAACTGCTTTCGGAAAGCGGCGAATCCCGTAGTAATAGCTCGCGTTTCCTACGACGCCGAATCCCTGGAACAGTGCGTATCCGCTCAACGCGTGGAGACCGTTGATGGCGTCCGTGGGCTCGGATAGCAAACAGTGAGCATAGAAGTCGGACCAGCCTTCGCCCATCGCGCGCGACATATTCAGCGAGAGGCCGGAGTTATTGCCGTGAAGGCGATTCGAAGTACCGTGAGTAACTTCGTGGATCATGATGTCCGCGTCACCTGTGCCGTCACGATCAGGGGTCGGACCGGTCCAGATGTACATCTGCATGCGTCCGCGAACTCCGTCGGCACCGGACGAGAAGTTGGCGTTATTGGTTCCGGAAGAATCCTGGCCTTCAGCCGAAACACGGTCCGCCGCGAGTCCGCCGCGGCCGAAATTGTCCGCCTGATAGTTGCGGGCAAGCTCGGTGAAACCCAAGCGATACAGTTCGTCGTGATACCAGTTCATGATGTAGAACTGCTGAATCACCGCTCCGCGCTGTGCTTCCACCGTCAGCGGGGCATCACCCGGAGCCGGATTTCCCGGCGGGGGATTCCATAGCGATGTGAATGTACGATTCGGTGAACCTGTCGCCTGCGAACCGGCGTCCACACCATTTATGCCGTCACGATCGATCCCGGACTCGAC
>JANMUW010000466.1:0-9464 GCA_031392105.1 Acidobacteriota bacterium
CGGTGGGTACGAATTCAACGCCGAACCTCGCGGTACCTGCGACCGACAGTTTGCAAGAGTTTATTGTCCAGACTTCCCTTTACGATGCTTCGAATGGCCGAAATGCCGGCGGAAACATTGAAGCGATCACACGCAGCGGCACTAACAACCTGCATGGAAACGCCTATTACTTTTTACGCGATCAATCATTGAATGCGAATAACCCATTCCTAAAGGCAGCCGGTCTGGAGCGTCCAATTCTAAGCCGCCATCAGTACGGCGGAACCGTTGGCGGGCCGGTTATCAAGGACCGCTTTTTCTTCTTTGGATCGTATCAGGGGACACGCGAAAAGAACGGAGCTTCGCTGACCAACAGCTTAACTGTGCCTGTGATCCCGACCGGTCTGACTGATTCAAACCGAACCGCTGCCGGGTTGGCATCCGCATTCAGCGGCATTGCCGGACTGGCGACCCTCACTCCCGCGTTGATCAACCCGGTCGCTCTCGCCATTCTGAATGCCCGGCTGCCGGACGGAAGCTTTGCGATACCGTCGTCGTCGGCAGCTCGGTCGGCATCGCTCCTGGGTTTGACCCAGCCCCAATCCGGCGTGTCACGCTTCCGCGAGAATCAGTTCAATATCAACGGTGATTTTAATTTCACAGATACGCACACGTTATCGGCAAAGTTTTTTGTCGCGGACAATCCGACTTTTCAGGCGAATTATAGTTTCGCCGGACTTGGTAACGGCGCGACGCAACTGGTCGGATTCGGCGGAGACTTGACCATCAAGCAAAAGCTTTATTCGATAACCGATTCATATGTCATCTCACCGAACGTGGTGAATCAGTTTCGCGTTGGCTTTAACAGATTGCGGGTGACAAGTGTCCCGGAAGAACCGTTCAGCGCGTCACAGCTTGGGATCACCAATCCTTTGGGGAGCCTGTATCCGGGAGCCCCGACATTGTCTTTTGCCGGCAGCGACGCACTGTTCTTTTTCGGATCGTCGACACTCGCCGATCAGTCGTCACGAATCAATGCTTACACAGCCGGCGATACGCTTACGTGGACGCACGGCAATCACCGGATAAAGATCGGCGGTGAGTATCGATTCTCGCAAGTGAAGTTCTACTTCAATGCATTTTCGCGCGGTCAGATGATCTACGGCGACACGATTGCCGGCGGAATTCGGACAACTGCGTTTCAGAATTTCTTGATGGGCATAGGGACTTCGCTGATCGGCTCGGGCGTTTTCGATCGCTACTTCAAGGTGACGGATTCGAACTTCTTTATACAGGATGACTGGAAGATCAATCGACGCCTGACCTTGAATCTCGGTCTCCGCTACGATCTCTTCGGATTGCCCGTCGAGGATCAGGGACGGCTGGTCAACTTCATACCAAGTCAGGTTCGAATCGGTACCACCGCCGCTCCGGCCGGCCCGCCAAATGGTTTTGTTCAAGCTGAAGGTGGACCGCTTGCGGGTGTTCCAACGGTCGAGAAAACACTCGTACCGACCGATAAGAATAACGTCTCGCCTCGCGTCGGATTCGCGTTCGATCTAAACGGCGATCAGAAGATCGTGGTTCGCGGCGGATACGGCATCTATTACGACCGCATCTCGACGCGGTATGCGAATACCCAGTTGTTCAACTATCCGTATTTCGCACTTGGCGTCGGCCTCGTGAACAGTCTCGTTCCTCAGCCCAGCCCGATCTTCCGAACGGCCGCGAACCCGTTCATTCCGCTGCCGCTGCCCTCATCGTTCCCTGTCGTGCCGACCGTTCCTTCACCGCTTTCCCCGCTCGCGCCTATCGTCGGCGTGCCCATCGCTGGCGTATTTGTCGATCCGGAATTGCAGACGCCGTATGTTCAGCAGTACAACCTCGGAGTGCAGTTCGAAATAGCGGACAACTGGGTTGGTGAAATTGGTTATGTCGGCAACCGCGGCAGACACCTGCTTCAGGTCATCACCCTGAATCAACCGGTCTACAACCCGGCGACAAACTCTTTTTCCACGCCGCTTCCCTCCACGGTGTTTTCGGCCAACAAGAATCTTACCGGCGGAATGCAGCAGATCCAGACGACATCCGTCTCGCGTTATAACTCGTTGCAGATGTCGCTGACGAAACGCTTCAGCGACGGCTTTCAATTCCTTGCCGCCTACACAGTCGGACGCTCATACGATTACTATTCCGGTGGATCGGTAAACGAACTGACAAATACACCCGGGGATCAGGTCAACTGGTGGCTCAGCGGCGGTCCGTCAGACTTCAATCGCAAACATCGTCTGGTCGTGAGCGGGGTCTACGATATTCCGAAATTCGTTGACAATGACAATGCCGCAAAATGGCTGGTGAACGACTGGCAAATCGCCGGAATAGGTGTGTGGCAATCGGGCTTACCATTTTCGATACTCGACTCGAATGGCACTTCTCGAATTCAACGAGGGAATTATAATCCGTCCCTCACCAACAGTGACTTTTATACGTCGGGTTCGGTACCCGATCGGTTGAATCAATATTTCGACACATCGGCTTTCGCCACATCGTGTCAGTTAGGGGCCGGCCAGATCTGCGCCGGAGCTGTCGCGAATCCCGCGTTTGATCCGAATTCACCATTCGGCAACACACCCCGCAATATGCTGTTCGGGCCCGGTCAAAAGAATATTGACCTCTCGTTCATAAAACTGCTCCCGTTTAGCGAGAGATTCCGCGGTGAGTTCCGTGCCGAGTTTTTTAATATCTTCAACTGGGTCAACTATGCGAATCCCGGGAACGCACTTGGTACTGCGACTTTCGGCAAGATCACATCGGTTAGTGCCGGCCCCCGAGTGATCCAGTTCGGTTTCAAGCTCAACTTCTAACCTTCGCAGAATTCGTTCATCGATCTCCGCCCGCGCCAGCGGCGGGTGGAGATCTCTATTAGAGGGCGAACATTCGAACGAACAGATGTATTACGATATTCAAGGTTCGGGAGAGGCATTGATACTTATTCCCGGCTTCGCGTCCGGTGCGTGGAGCTGGTCGTGGCAGATCGAAGACTTCGCGAATGCCTTTCGAGTTATCACGTTCGATCCGAGAGGAATTTCGAGATCGAAGATCGGCGATGATGAAACGGTTTCGATCCCTTCGATCTCTGATGATATTGTCGCTCTGCTTGATGAACTCGATATCGACGGCGCTCATGTTCTCGGGATCTCGTTCGGAGGTTTCGTCGCTCTCGATCTAGCTCTCCGTTTTCCGGAGCGCGTAAAGCGTCTCGCTCTCGCTTCGACAAGCTTCGGCGGGCCAAAGCATGTCGCACCTTCGATGCAAGTTCTGGCCGCGTTCGCTTCGACCGACGGGCTGAATACCGCTGAACGGATTCGAAAGTACCTGACTGTCGCGTTCTCACCGAAATTCGTCGAGACAAACGGCGAAGCCGTGAACAGGTTTTGTGAGCTGCGTGAAAAGAATTATGTTTCCCGTGAGATATACATGCAGCAGCTTCAGGCTGCGTTGACGTTTGACGTCGAAGGTCAGATCTCCGGAATAAGCGCCGATACTTTAATAGTCACCGGGGACAACGACGTGGTCGTGCCTACCGCAAATTCGCGGAATCTCGCAGCGGCGATCCCTAACGCCCGGCTTGAGATCATAAGCGGTTCGGGACATATGGCGTTCGTTGAGAAAGCGGCCGAATTCAACCGCTTAGTTATGGAGTTTTTTAGAAAATAATGCGAGACGCCAAGATCATCGGTACCGGGATCTATGTTCCGGAGCGAATTGTCACCAATGCGGAGCTGAGCCGAAACCTCGGCGAGGATATCGACGAGTTCGTTTCGACTATCGTCGGGATCAAAGAGCGTCGTATCGCCGCCGATAACGAAAGCGCCGCGGATCTCGCTACTTCCGCCGCACAACGGGCTCTTGCCGATTCGGGCATTCCCGCGACGGATCTTGATTTGATACTCGTCGCGACGGACACCCCCGAATATATCTCACCCGCAACTTCTGTCGTCGTCCAGCAGCGAATAGGCGCGACCAACGCGGGAACGTTCGACATCAACTGCGCCTGTGCGGGTTTCGTCACGACGCTCGACACCGCGTTCAAATACATAATCGCGGATGAGAGTTACAAGAATGTTCTCGTCATCGGGTGCTATGCGATGAGTAAGTTTATCGACTGGAAAGACAAGAAAACGTCGACGTTGTTTGCAGACGGTGCCGGAGCGGTCGTATTAGGCTCGGTCGAAAATGAGAAACATTTTCTGGCGTCGAAACTTGTTGCCGACGGAAACTATCACAGCTACATGGGAATATTTGCCGGCGGAACCCGTGAGCCGATCACGTTCGATGTTTTGGCAACGAACAACACCAATCGGCTTCGGTTCGCGAAAAAATATCCTCCCGAGGTCAACATCATCGGTTGGCCGAAAATTGTAAACGAGGTGATCGCCAAAGCCGCGATGTCATTGGATGAGGTCGATTTGTTCTTGTGGACCCAAGTAAACTTGTCGACCATAAAGATCGTCATGCAGGAGATGAATATCCCGGGACACAAGACTCACACGATAATGCAGAAGTGGGGCTATACGGGATCAGCCTGCATCCCGATGGTATTTCACGATGCGCTTGAAGCCGGAAAGATAAAGCGCGGAGACAATATCGTGCTTTGCGCCTCCGGCGGCGGCTTGAACATGGCGTGTCTAGCAATGAGATACTAAGCGAAACGAATTTTGTTGATCTTCCTCTGCGAACTCCGCGAGCTCTGCGTGAAGCTCTGGATTTCTTCACGCAGAGCTCGCGGAGTACGCAGAGAAGACCTTTTTGATGCAGTTTCAGAACATCTACAGCTTATTTCGTGCGCAAACGGAAAAGTACCGCGATCGACCGGTATTCTTCACGCGCTCGGAGGCCGGATGGTCCGGACTTACATGGAATGATTTCGAGAAGCAAGTACAGAACGTCGCGTGTGCCCTGCTCGCGAAAGGGCTCACAAAAGGAGCGAGTGTCGCGATACTCGCAGGTAACATTCCCGAATGGAGCATTATAGATATCGCAGTCATCGCTGCCGGAGGCGTCGGCGTCGGTATCTATCCGACAAGTTCGCCGGAGCAATGCGAGTTCATTATCAACCATTCGGACGCGGAGTTTGTGATCGTCGATACGAAGGCGCAACTCGATAAGGTCTTGCGAGGTAACATCCCTCAGGTTAAGGAAATCTTCGTCATCGACCCTTCGTTTGACACACTCCCTAACCGTCGTGTTTCTGCCTTTCATGCTCTGCTTGAATTCGGGTGCGAAAACCGTGATGTTTATATGCCGAAGATCGAGGAGGTCGGAGCTAACACTCGTCCCGACGACATCGCGATCATGGTCTATACCTCGGGCACGACCGGCAAGCCGAAAGGTGCCATGCTCTCGCACCGCTACATACTCAACTCGGTTGAATCGCTTCGCCAGTCGGTTCCGATCTTAGACACCGATGTCGCATTCTCTTATCTTCCCGGCTGTTACGTCGCGGAACGCATCTCAGGAATTTACAACAGGCTCTATAACGGTACGCCTGCCTATTTCGTCGACGATCTCGCGCGTTTGTACGAGTACCTGCTCGAGGTACAACCGACGGTCTTCGCGAGCCTGCCAAGGTTCTTCGAAAAGATACACGCCTCGATCGTCACGAAACATGGGACGGAGAAGATCCATCCGCAAATCGTAAAGGACGCGTTTGGCGGACGAATGAGATTATTAACTTCGGGCGGTGCACCGCTTCCGGCCGAGATCGCGCAGTTCTTCGCAGATGCCGAATTGCCGATCCTGCAAGCTTACGGTTTGACTGAGAACATCTGCGTCGCTTTCAATCGCGCGGATGACTTCAAGTTTGGAACTGTCGGAAAACCAATGCCGATGTGCGAAGTAAGGATCGCAAGCGACGGCGAGATCCTCGTCAAGAGTCCAATGATGTTCTCCGGCTACTACAAGGAGCCTGCGAAGACCGCGGAAATGTTTGACGGTGAAGGCTGGCTGAAGACCGGCGATCTGGGTGAGTTGGACGACGACGGATTCTTGAAGATCACCGGCCGAAAAAAGGAGATCATCGTTCTCTCGTCCGGAAAGAACGTCGCACCGGCTTTGATCGAAAACATCGTCAAAGAATCGCATCTCGTCAGCCACTGCTTTGTGTCGGGCGACGGACGCAGCTACTGCGTGGCGCTAATTACGTTGAATCATAACGAAGCAGGAGTGAGTGGCAATTACGCTGAAGCAATCGAGGCGATCATCGCGAAGTCGAATGCTCGCGTTTCGAGCAGCGAACAGATCAAGAGGTTCGCGATCCTCGAACGCGACTTCTCCGCTGAATTTGACGAAGTAACACCCACGATGAAATTAAAACGCGATGTCGTCGCAAAGAATTTCGCTCACACGATCGAGGAACTTTATGAAAACAAGTAAACAAATCTTTACCGGCCTCGCCCTTTTTCTCTTCTCCGTGTGCTCGGTGGCGGCGCAGAGCCCGCAGGAAAAGACCGTCTCAGTCTTCGGAGCAAAGATCAATTACGTCGAGGCCGGCGATCCGGCGAAGCCAACCGTGATTCTGCTCCACGGCCTCGGTGGCCAGTCGGCGAATTGGGCGTTCAATGTTCCGGCCCTCGCAGCGAATTACCACGTCATCGCGCCGGACCAGATCGGCTTTGGAAAATCCGACAGGCTGATGATCAAGTATCGAGTTGGAACCTATGTCGACTTTCTCGACAAATTCATGTCGGAGCTGAAGATCGAGAAAGCTTCGCTTGTCGGTAACTCGCTCGGTGGTTGGGTCGCCGCGTGGATGGGGATCAAATACCCGAATCGCGTCGAGAAGATCGTGCTTGCGGACGCAGCGGGATTGAAGCCGCCGGATGTTGATCTCGCTCAGATCTATGCCCTCAATTATTCGACACGCGACGAAGTGAGGCAGCTCGTCAAACTCGTCTTTTTCAATCAGGCTATCTTTGGCAGTGACGCTTTCATCGAGCAGTCGCTGACCCTTCGCGTCGCGGCGAACGATGGTTACACGATCAACAGCCTTATCGAATCGATAAAGCGCAACGAAGATTTTCTAAACGGGCGTTTGGGCGAGATCAAGAAGCCGACACTGATCATCTGGGGAAAGCAGGATGGGCTGTTAAAACTATCCGACGGCGAGCAATTCAAACGAGAGATCGCCGGGTCGGAGCTCCTCGTTTTCGATCAGTGCGGTCACGTCCCGATGGTCGAGAAGGCGGCGGATTTTAACAAAGCGGTTCTGGCGTTCCTTGGGAAATAGAAACATGGAAATCAAAGTTGGCGATAAATTCTCTACCGAACGCCTCGTAACCGACGAACTGATCCGAAAGTTCGCCGATGTCTCGGGTGATCATAATCCGATCCACCTCGACGAAGACGTGGCAAAGAAGACGCGCTTCGGCCGGCGAATCGCGCACGGCATGCTGAGCGGAGCGTTTATCTCAGCCGTGCTCGGCTACGAATTTTCAGAGCGAAAGATCGTATACCTTTCCCAGACGCTGAAATTCACCGCTCCCGTCTTTATCGGCGATACGGTGACCGCAACCGCGACGGTCACAAACATTCGTGAAGACAAGCCGATCGTTACGCTCGAGACCGTATGCACTAATCAGAACGGTGACATGCTTGTGAAGGGCGAGGCAGCCGTGATGATCCTAGGGTAAGAGTCACAAGCTTAAGTGTGCGAAGTTGGACGCCTTCTGGAGCGTTTTTCTTATGATCCTTAGCTCGCGTATGCGAGCGACAGCATAAAGCCCCGGGCGTGAGCCCGGGGTATTTGGGGTATACGACTGAGCTCGCGTAGAGAGCGACAGACGACGCTTATGTAAGAGCTGTCCCTCGCATATGCGAGTTCGGTGCCTGACGTGTGATCCCCCGGCTTACGCCGGTGGCAGCGCAAACCTTAAAACGCATTATCTTAGGTATGACCGAACCCTTAGAAAAAACTCCAGCCTACGCTTGGTACGCTCTCGCGTTGCTGATGGTCGTCTACATCCTGAACTTCCTCGACCGCACGATCATCTACATCCTGTTTCCGCTGATCAAGAAGGAAATGGAATTCTCCGACACGCAGCTCGCCTTGCTCGGAACGACTTCGTTCGTAATTTTTTATACGCTGCTTGGAATTCCGTTCGGACGAATGGCGGATAAAGGTTCGCGGACGAAGATAATCGCGATCGGCGTAGTCGTATGGAGCTTATTTTCGGCGCTGACCGCTTATGCCAACGGATTCTGGAGCTTGTTCTTTTGCCGCGTGATGGTCGGCGTCGGCGAAGCGACGCTCGGACCCGCTGCTATTTCACTGTTGTCGGATTATTTTCCGCCGATTAAGCGAGCGACGGTCACGAGCTTCTACTCAATGGGGATCGCGATCGGAGCGGGTTTAGCTGCACTGCTCGGCGGCAGCCTTAGCCAGTTCGGTTGGCGAACTGCGTTTCTGGTCGTCGGCTTTCCCGGCGTGCTTTTGGGCGTACTCGTTTTCTTTCTCAGGGAACCCGAGCGACGCACTGCAGTTTCGACAGACTCGAGCTACACCAGCACGGACTGGAAGCGTCTGCTGACAAATAAGTACTTCATTGCCCTCTGCCTCGGTTACGCGCTGTTGGGGATCGCAACAAACAATCTGAGTATCTGGGGAGCGACATTCTATTCGCGAGTCCATGGTTATGACATTCCCACCATTGGCTTTTGGGCCGGCATATTGACACTGCTCGCAGGAATTCCGGCGACTCTTTTCGGCGGTGCCATCGCAGACCGATTTCGCAAGAGACAACCCGGCGGCCGGATGATCTACGGCTCTATCATTTCATTTATCTCAATTCCGTTCTGGCTGCTATTGATCTATTCCGAAAGTGTGCCGTGGATCTTGATCTCAAATTTCCTGCTCGTCGGGGCCGCCTTGGCCTGGCTCGGTGCCGTCGCAGCCGATGCGACCGAGATCGCCGGGGCGAATCTTCGAGGACTAGCAGTCGCGATCTATTTCTTCTCGATCAACATCGCTGCCTATCTCATTGGTTCTAACTTGATCGGGATTCTGAATGACAAGCTTGGAGCGACTACTGATCCGAAGATGATGCGTTATGCACTTCTCGTCTGCCCGATCGCGTGTTTGTTAGGTGGATCTATTCTGCTATTCGGCGGGCTATCCAGAAATCGAGACAAGGTCTTGTAGGTCTTCATCTCTTGTCTCTTGTCTCTTGTCTCTCCGCGTCTACTATCCAAGTCATCCTGCTTATGAATTGCCTCCCGCTTCAGCGGGAGGTTCGCGACAAAAAACAATCGGCTTTAGCCAGACATCTTTGGCTAAAGCCGTAAGGAATTTCTTTTTATGAGTTCGGCTGAAGCCGAGTGTTTTCCCATCTCACCTCGGGCTAAAGCCGGAGGCAACTCATAAGATCAAGAACGCATAGCCAGAGGCTCTTGTCTCTTGTCTCTTGTCTCTTGTTTCTTGTCTCTTG
>JANMUW010000511.1:0-4563 GCA_031392105.1 Acidobacteriota bacterium
GTGCATCGCGATCGTTGCGTTGCTTGTAGCCGCCGCGAATGGCACCCCGCCGGTTTCAAACTTCGGGTTGGATTATCCGTTTTTCCGCTTCTGGGAAGTTGTCGAAGTTCGAACCGCGTTTTCTAATTTGACGACTTTGGCGCTAACCGCGAATGACTGGAAGGTCTTCGGCTATCTCGTCGGACGCGGAGCTCTGTGGGTCTCCGTGATAACTGCCTGCTGGTCGATGTACGACTACTTCACCTATTTCTTTCGCGAGAAGAACAAGCCCGCCGCGATTTGAATCCCCAACTATCCACTATCAACTACCCACTATCCACTGAAGCAATAAATGATCTTCAGTGGGTAGTTGTTAGTGGATAGTCAGCTCGGATTAGCGACGCGGCTCATCAGATACAGTAAAGAACTCGCCAGTCCCATCGTAGGTCCTCAGCATTCGCGTGATTTCATCGAAGCGGAACGGACGAGCCCCGCGACGGCCGAAGACGGCGATCTGATTTCCGCTCTCGTCGGCGGCACGGTCCCGATCCAATCCTTTTGAAACTGCCAGTGCTTCGCCCTTTGTTTTGAACGTTGCGATGACGACGGGCGCCGGCCGCGGGCTGAATCCTGCATACGTCGGCATCGTCTCGGGATCGGTGAGTTGCAACACTTTCAATCCGTTCTTGCCGTCGGCGACATACGCATAAAGGCTCGCATTCGTCATCGAGACCTTCATCGAGTGAGCATCGTTGAGATTCCCGCCGTCGTCGAACATCTGATCAAGCTTTGGCGATTCGGGACGTTCGACATCGATAATTGCGATCCCTTCCTTACCATTCGCAACGTACGCGTAGGTTCGGGCGACGTAAATGTCATGGGCATGGTTCAGAGGTACGATTGCCGATTCGATGCGACGGGCCTCACCTCTCGTCTGGAGCTCGCGGATATCCAGCGCGTGCATTCCCGCGGCATCGACGATGAACGCGTAGAGGAACTGCACGGCGACCGCCTTCGGTGCGTTGAACGCGATCCTTGATGCGATCTTCGGTTGAAGCGGCGTCGCAATATCCACGATGACCAACTCGGTCGCAGTCGTGATATACGCAAAGTTGCCGGCGATGGTGATGTTATTCGCACCCGTTAGCACCGCTTCCGGATTGAATGTCAGAGCGCGGCTCAGAAAATTATTTCGCGGATCGCCGTCGAGCAGAGTCGCTGCGTTGACCAGGATAAGACCTTCGAACTTGTCGACGACGTAGAGGTACGCATAGAGCGGATGGATCGGCTGCTCCTCGTTGATCGCCGGACTCGGCTTGCCGGATTTTACGGCTTCCTCGTGCAGACGGACAGCTTCGTCTGGCGGTACCTGCTTGACACTTCCGTCAACGTTTCTGATCGTTCGCCACCGGGCCGGATCGACGGCAAGCGTTGAAGGAGCGGCAACGGCCGTCGCGTACTTCGTGCCGACATAAAACTTTTGCCCGAGCGGCGAAACAGGAGCGGTTACTATCCGCTCCGAAAAGCCTTTATGGTCGATCTGCGCGACATCGTAGACGCGCAGTCCGCCCTTGCCGGCGGCGACGTATGCGTATTCGCCGCGCACCTGCACCTGTAAAACTTCGGGACGTCCTTTATTTTCGTAAACTTCGTCGAGCTTCCGTCCGCCCGCAACAAACTTCTCGAAATTTTCTTTATACGCGAGCCGCTGCAGATTGCTGCCGTAAACCGCCTGAGGCTCGGTGTGCTCGGTGACAGCCACGGCTTCGAGAGCGTCGGTCGCCGCGACAAAAACATACCGTCCCATAAAATTGACGAAGTTCGTACCCTGCAGCATGACCTGGGCCAGCCACGCGTTATTGTCCTTGTCCTTCGACACATGACAATCCGAACACGACTGCGTTTCCTTTCCCCGAACCGTATGCGGTACGTGTGTATTGAAAGCTTGCCCGTTGAACCCTTCCGCCGAGACTGTCTGCTGCTGGTGATAGATCCACTCGCGATTCTGATTACGCGAGCTCACGAGGACGGCCGAGCTCGAGCGCACGGGTGCGACCTTGTGCCCGGTGACTGTTCCGTCTTTGCCGAGCATGAAAATGTCATCGCGAATTACCTGGAAATTGTAAGACGTAAAATTGCGCGAGTCGCCTCCCTCGTTATGACGATTCGGCATCTTGCGATTCGCCTCCATGCTCAGATGACATCCGAAGCAACTCGTCACCCATGACGAGTGGCAGGCGTAACAGGTAATGCTGTTCTCCTGATGGGCGAGCTTGTTGTCGGCGACGTTCACTTCGCCCCACGTCGCATTGTCCTTTTGCATCGTCTTCGCGTATGCACTCTTTTCGTTATAGTCCGGATTGCCAGCCGTGATCGTGTCGCTCGTCTGTTTGACGCGCCACCAGCGTCCGGGTTCGACGATCGAGTTCTGAACGATGTCACCGCGTTTGAGCTCAACGTCGTTTCCATTCACATCCTTGCGCTTCGCGTCGCGTGCGATCACTTCAAGGATCGATTTGCGGCGCCCGTCGGGCCCGCGAAATTGGAGCCGCGTCAGATCGCGGCCGATCGTCGGACGTTTCGCCTGTTCGCGACGTGCGACTTCGGCGGCCGACACCGGCATCGCGGCCGGGCCGCTCGTAATCCCGTTCGCTTTTGCGCGCAGCGATCCGTGACAATCAATACAGCCGATCTCGATACCGGCGCGCGGTTCGTTGTATAAGATCCCGGTGCCATGACTATCTTGCCGGAAGTGACAATCGGCACAGTGCATTCCTTTTTCGAGATGGATGTCTTGAAGGTGAACCGCTTTGCCGAACTTGTCCGGGTCATCCGGCGACACGACGTTGTCCGCGGCGTCGAGCAAATTACCTTTGCGGTCCTTTTTGTAAACGTTCTTGAATAGCCATCCGTGCCCGTGCGAATCGGCGAACTGGACACGCTGGAGCATTCGATTGAAATCCACCGTGCCCGTCGTCTGTAGAAATACCGAGTCCGACCAGAGTCCGCGCAGCGAAGAGCCTTCGGGATTTTTCCCGAGCTTGCGAACTTCCTCTGCCTGATTCGGATCGATCTGGCGGTCCCGCGGATACATCATCTTGCCGTCCGACTCATTGTCCCACCACGTCCGGCCGAGATATGTTGCGACCATGTTGGTTCCGGGATGCATGTGACACGTCATGCACTGCTGGGTCGGTATCTGCGAAGTGAATTGATGTCTGATCGGGTGGCCGGATTCGCGTCGCGGGATGCTCGTGTCCGCCGATTCGGAATACCCTTGGTTGCCGGCCTTCGCATACTGCCCTGACGCCGCCGCGCTCGTGTCGTTGGCGTAGATCACGTGGCAGGCAGTGCAGCCGGCCGAACGGTAATCTCCCGCGTGATCGTTCGTACCGAGAAAGTTCAGCGTCGGATCGAGCAAACGCGTTTTCTGCAATCCGAGATAGACGGGATCAGTGCGGTTGTTTGTTCCTAGCCCGCGAGGGCTGAGGCCCTTGTCAGGTTTGCCGTTCTCTTCTTCCTTATCCGGAAGCCCAATTTCGAGTCGCCGCTTGCCGCCCCGCTCGAACACGCGAAGGATATTTCCGGGTTGAGAAATTTCCCATCGCGGCAGCGGTTCGAGTAGCTCAATGTTACCTTTGAAGGCGCGCTGCTCATCCGTCGGTGGTGGGGACTGAAAGAGAGCCTGAGGCTTGCCGTCCTCGGTGTAACTCTCGCCGAACTGCGGATCCTTGATCGGATACCCGCCGTTGTTATAAAGCGCCGCACCCCAGAGCATCGCGCCATGGGTCATCATGCTTCGAGACGCGTTCCGGTTTTCATCCGAATGACATTCGCCGCACGATTGGGCGACGACGCGGAAGTCGCCTGGATTCATGAAGCGGACAAACTCCCGAGTCTCCTTAGCGAGTAGGGTATTAGTCCGTTCGGGATTGCGACTCGAGCATTCACCGTTCTTGCAATCCCATTCCTTCGGAAATTGGGGTTGGACGTGCGCATCCTTCTGAGTTGTCGCGGCAGGGTTTCCACCATGACAAGAAGTGCAGGTCAGGCCCTGAGCGTCTTTGCCTTCGTCCAATTCATCGAACACATCGCCGCGTGCGTTGTACCTATGCATCGGTTCGATCTTGTTGTGACATTTGAGACAGCCTTCCGTCCGCGGAGCTTCTGCTGAAGCGACGACAGGTGCGGCTGTGGGAGGAAGTGGCGAGGCGACGGGAGTGGCCGTTGGCGTCGGCGCTGCGAAGCTACTGCTTCTCTCGGCGAATGTCTCGCGTTTCCAAAGCGAGGCCGTTACAAGACAAGCGAAGAGAAGAATGACGAGGATCTTGATACGCGATTTAGTTTTACGATTCGAAATCATCTCAATACCCATCTGGAGCGTCTCTGCTCTGGTTCTTGTTTGGTGTGCTTCGCGTGTTTCGTGGTTTGGGTTTTACCGCAACCACCAAGTCACGTAAAGCCACAAATAAAACCCAAACCACGAAGCGCACGCAGTCATAACTGGAGGCTTCCGTGTTCTTTTCTTTTCCGTGCGTTCCGTGTGTTCTGTGGTTAGAAAAGGTCGCGAACCATTTGACCACG
>JANMUW010000519.1:0-4020 GCA_031392105.1 Acidobacteriota bacterium
TTCCAGATCCAGCGATATGTCAGTAGGGTGTCCGGCCCGTTGATGGATCGCATTGATATTCATGTCGATGTCCCAGCCGTGAAGTTCGAGGAACTGAGAGGAAAGAATGTTCCGCCTTGCGATACATCAGACGAAATACGAGATCGCGTCATCCGTGCTCGCGACCTTCAGTTGAAACGATTCGACGGTGAAGGTGTGTTTTCGAATTCGGCGATGTCGCCGAGACAGATACGAACGCACTGCGCGCTCGACGCTGATTGCGAAGCGCTTTTGGAACAGGCGATGACCCGTCAAGGCCTCTCCGCTCGGGCGCATGACCGTATCCTGAAAGTCTCGCGTACGATCGCCGATCTAGCCGGCAGCGATAATATCGAGCCAGGTCATATCAGCGAAGCGATCAACTATCGTTCGCTGGATCGCAATTATTGGGTGTGATTATTTTCACGCCTGGGTAAAATCCGTTGGCCGTTTGTGTCGGTCGGGCTCCGCTAGGAGCCAAATGTTTGTAGAACCGATAGCATTATCTGTATTGAGCTCTGTTAAGAGCGGCACATCGACGACGGTGTCGCTCCTAACGGAGCGGGATTGAAGCGGGATTGCAGGCTACAAACATTACGCTCCTAACGGAGCGAGATTGATATGGAGAGCAGTCTCCAAGCACTACCCTCCTAATCGTGCTCGACTGATGCGTACCGGATGTTTACCAGTTTTACCCGGCTAACGAAGGTGCGATTGCCCTTGATATTCGATACCCCACTAAAAACGAGCGGAATGTCGAGCGGACGGGAGATGAGTAGCACAGGGGCGTAGGAACAGACCCTTCCGACCGGCGGATCGATCCTGGTTCTGATTTCCGATGACAAAGATGCCGCGAGATAGTAAACTTGCTCATCGAAACCCGCGGTTGTTACTATCTACAAAATGAGAAATTGGGAAGGGGGAAATCAGATTGGCTGCTAAACGTGTGATTCTCGTGATGCGTTATCACGTGATCGAACCGCTCGGGGTGCTTTACCTGCTCGGCGTTGCGAAGCGCGCTGGTTGGGACGCGCAAGTAATACTCATCAAAGAATCGGACTTTACGCCGCTCTTCGATCTCGCCAAAAGTTTTAAGCCTGATCTCGTCGGATTTTCTATCTGGACGGGATGGCACGTCCAGACCTTTAAGGCCTGTGACGAAGTTCGCGCGATGGGATTCCCGGTTGCGATCGGCGGGCCGCACGCAACGTTCAATGCGGACGCATGTTTGCCTCATGCAGATTACGTTGTTAAAGGCGAAGGCTTTCGATTGTTTCGCGAGCTGCTGGAAGGGAAACTCGGACCCGGCATCCATTTTGACGAAGAGCGAATGGCCGAGGGATTTCCGGTTCCTGACCGCGAGCTTTTGTACAACATCTATCCGGAGCTTGGGAAGAGCTCGATCAAGAGCATCATGTGCTCGGTCGGCTGTCCATTTAAATGCAGCTACTGCTACGCGCCGCATTACAACAACATGTATGGCGGCTTCGAGCTTACGCTCCGCCCGGTTGATGAAGTCGTCCAGGAAGGAATTTGGATCCGGGATAATTTCCCGTGCGAGCTTATCTATTTCCAGGACGACATCTTCGGATTTAATATCAGCTGGCTTACCGAGTTTGCCGAGAAGTGGCCAAAAGAGGTCGGTATCCCATGGCACTGTCAGATCCGGCTCGAGATGACCCGCGATGAGCGGCGTCTCGATCTCTTCAGAGACGGCGGATGCACGGGAATCACACTCGCCATAGAATCCGGAAACGATTTTCTCCGCGAGTTCGTTTTGTTCCGCGGCATGACGGACGATCTGATCGAAGAGGGAATTCGAAAGATCCAGGATCGCGGTTTGACGCTGCGCACGGAACAGATCCTCGCGGTGCCTTTCTCGGATATCCAGACCGACATCGAAACTTTGAAATTCAACGTGAAGCTCAAGCCGTCGATGGCGTGGACCTCAATCCTGCAACCGTATGGCGGTACGAACATGGGAACGATCGCGAGCAAGTTCGGATTCTGGCGCGGTACAAATGACGATCTCGACGAAAGCTTTTTCGATCGCAGCACGCTCCAGCATGTGCAGGGCGGGCGGACGACGATCGAACCGGTCGCTAGAGCTTTAAAGAATGGAAAAGAAAGTTCGCTGCTCGGGATGAAGGTCGATCTTCAGACTGAAGAGGGCCGTGCAAAAGTTTTCTCGAAAGACTTTGTCGGCATCGGCGGATTGCCGCCCGATCCGGCGTGTGAGATCCGATACCTTTCGCCGGAAGAGAATGCACGATATTGCGATCAGACCGCGATACTCCAACGTAACTTTGATTGGTTATCGAAAGTCCCCGATGGCGATGAGCTTGCGACCCGATTTGTCGCTCTTTCGAAAGAGGAGTGGACTTGGTCAACGCTCGGAAAAATGGCCGAGGAGCATTTCGTCGAGAAGGTAGGCTTCGATAACGTTCAACTCTTTAAGGCGCAACTCTCGGAAGCCTTCGGTGACGCCGCCCTGCCGGAGAAGATATCTGAAAATCCGTACCCGTTTATGGTGATCCCGTCCGGATCGGGCTTTGCTCGCCATCTGGCTGAGAAAGGTGTGCTCGAAACCGGTGATCAGAAAGAACTGTTCGACGCGTTCGGTCGTGAAGTGCGTTACTGGCTTTACGGTCGAGCACTCTATCGCACTGAAGCTGCGGAACCGGCGATCCTCTCGTTATAAGAAATAAGCTTCGCACAAAAAAAAGAGCGTGCTCGGAATTATTCGAGCACGCTCTTCCATTCGCTAATTGGTTCGTCGCTTACAGCGACGGAATATGTTTGCATTATCCCCCTAGGATTTCGTTCGCTTCGCTCTCTTCACCCTAGGCTTTATAGGTCGGTCGCCGTTGGCGACAATTGCACCTATGGCGAGCGATCGCTTACCGCCCGGCCGTTCACCGATCTATCCCGCGTCCAACCGGACACGGGTGTGAAATCGAGCTCCGTCAGATCATCCACCAAATTTATCGTTCTTGAATCAAACACATATAGCTTGTGCTGGACCGAAACAAGATACGTTTGGCCTGCCGGCACATTCGTGAACTGGTAGTAACCGAAAGGATTGGTTAGAGCCGAAAGGTACTGCCCATCCTGGTTCTGCATCGAGACCCGTGCTTTCGAAACACCACGGCCGGCCAGATCGAGTACGCGACCTGAGACATTGACGTTTGCCGCAGTCGGAGCAAGAGGCTCGCCCGCGGTCCAATCCGAGTATGAACTAACGCCGTTGATGGTGAACTGGTTTCCGGCCGGGTTCATGATCACGTTCGGAAGCGTCGGCGGATAGCGGATCGCAATTGCTCCCGTCACGCGAATGATATTCCATATGTTCTCGTTATTCGGCGGCCCGGGGACATCACCATCTAGATAGTTGAATGTAAGGTTCGAAGTAATGCCGCTGCCCGACAGCGTCCAATATCGCTGAAGAGTGCGGGCACTGTTCACTAAGAGAGCCGCCGGTACACCTGTGTTCGGCCGAGCGGTCAACTGTCCGGAGCCAGCGGTGACCGTGACGTTCAGCGGGGAGTATGCACCCGCCGTTCCGACCGGCATTACGAACACCGGTCCCGGAGCTGCGAAATTCTTTTGCAACGCGCCGACCACGTGGCCTGATGTGCGGTTGACGCTTGACGCCGAGCCCATTGTAAATGTATTTGCACCGGTCGCAATTTCTCCGCTCGTCAGAGTCAGCACTCCGTTCACGGTTGCACTGATGTTCAAGGTAAGACCCGTCGCGTTGTTCATCGTCAGGTTATTGAAGGTCGTCGCCGAACTGCCCCCGACAGTTTGCGGGCTTGCGCCGTTGAAGTTCACAGTATTGCCATTAGTTGTAAACGTGCCATTGTTCGTCCAGCTTCCCGATACGTTTATTGTTGTTGCGGCTACTCCGCCAAGGGTAGCTCCGCTGTCGATCTGAACGTTGTTGTATGTACTGCTGCACGTGAACGTGCCCGACTGAACTCGTAGCAATCCCTGCACGGT
>JANMUW010000055.1:0-1639 GCA_031392105.1 Acidobacteriota bacterium
GCGAACGGCGACAATGTCCGCACGCATCCCCGGCATTATCCGACCACGCGTGTCGGCAAGACCCAGCACCTTCGCCGGGTTCGTCGTCAGCGCCTGGAGAATTACGAGCGACGGGATACCGGTCTCCTTCCATTCGTCGACCGTATCGATCGACACCTTTCCGCGCGGCAGCTCTTTTGTCGTGTAGGTGACATCCGGTCCCCACACCAACGTTACACCCGCCTTGTGGGCACGCTGTACCGGATCGATAAACCAGCGTTTGTTGGTTTCCTTGTTGCCGCCGGGATTGCCGTTGAGCACTGCATCCGCTTCGGTAAATGGGATCGGCACGATCGGGACATTGTTCTGCTTTGCGATCGCGAGTGCTTCGTCCGTGATCGCCACCGCGTGTTCGATCGAATCGACACCGGCTTTCGCCGCGTTTAGCGCTCCAGCCGCGGTCCATGCGTGAGCAGCAAGCTTCACGCCAGCGGCATGTGCTTCTTCGATCGCGAACTTAATATCGTCGACCGAATATATGTACTGCTGATCATCGATGACGAGCTTGATCACCGTCGCTCCGTAGTGGATGTTCTGCCTGATCGCCTTCCTCATCTCGTCGCGCGTGTCGACGAAAAAGTATTCGGGTTCGGCAAGATTCTGCTTGTCGGGCTGCAGATGAAACTGCCCGCCGTAGGGAGCGATTATGCGTCCGGCTGTAATAAAGGTCGGGCCGTCTATAGAGCCTTCATTGATCGCCTTGCGCACTTCGACGCACGCGTAATTTCCTTCGTTGCCGACATCACGAACGGTCGTGAAACCATATTCGAGCATCGACCGCGCGTTGACAGAGCCCTGGATCGCACGTTTCGCATTCGAATCGAGAAGGCTCGTGAAGTAATAGTTTCCGGCATCCCGTTTGTGCTGGACGTTCATGCACAGATGCGAATGAGCATCCATCATCCCCGGTATGACGGTGTATTTCGACAGGTCGATGACCGTCGCACCCGATGGTATCTTTACGTCGGATCCCACAGCCTTGATGTCGCGGCCTTCGACAAGGATGATCTGGTTCGTCTCGATCTTTCCCGTTTCCGGATCGATCGTGCGTCCGGCCCGGATAGCAGTCGTTTGAGCAGTCGCGGAGACCGCGGCAAGCGTTAGGACCGATAGAACAAAGAAGAGTTTTTTCATAGGTGAAGTCCACCAGTTACCGCACTTCATGCTGACATTTCCGCACGCCGCTTTATCGCCCTTAACATTTCCATCCTGATCAGTCCGCTGAAGGGACGGATGAAGATCCAGTAAAATCCGAACCGCTTTCGACTCTCGGCATCGGTGCACCTGATGCGCGTCTCGGTCGTCAAACGAGTGTCGGATCCATCCGGCTGGAGTGAAAAATTCCAAACTGCCTTCGCATAACCGACCGTGTCAAACTTTTTGAAACTCTCGCCGTCGATCTTTTGCAGGTCGCCTTGAGCTTTCCAAAATCTTCCGACGACGCCGAGAACCAGTTCGCGATTCACTATCTCCCCGAGAATTTCAAACCGTGATTTCTTTAAGCTCTGCAGCGTTACATTTTCGGCGGACATTCCGCGTAGGCGAAACAGCCATCTGATAAGGAACGATTCACTAAAATCGACCTCGTTCGCCGCCCGGT
>JANMUW010000165.1:0-11239 GCA_031392105.1 Acidobacteriota bacterium
GGTGGTCAGACGCGAGCCGTCAGTCCCGCCGCGGATCGGTCGAAGCTCGGCCGTGATCCCGGCTCGCTTCGAAGCTTCGATCGCGTAATCCGTCAGTTGCGGATAATCCTTCAACACTTCCTTCATGTTCAGATATCCAAGCTCGCTCTTGTAATCGATCTTTACGTTCGGATATTTCTTTTGCGTTGCGGAGATAACCTTCTTCACCGCATTTTCCTGCGCCGCCAAGCCGTTGATGTCGAAGTCGCGCAAAAGGATCTTGATGGTCGACGTTTCTACGTCGAGGTTCCCGACATAAGGATGGATAAAGCCGACTCTTCCGTCGGTCGTTTCGGGACGGTTCTTAATCTTCTTAAGAAATCGTGAAAGAAAATCTCCTGCAGCATAAGTCGAGTTCACAAGAATGCCTTTCGCCGTTCCCGGATGCGTCGACTTCCCACTGAACGTAACGGTCGCGGTGCGGGCCGACCATGTTTCGTTAGAGATGTCGCCGAGTTGTTCGCCATCGACCGTGTAAGCGAATTTTGCTCCCCAGCCTTTAATGTCGAACTGGTCCATCGGCCCGCCGACCTCTTCGTCGGGTGTGAATGCTATCGCGAGGTTGCCGTGCTTAATATTCGGATTCTGTTTCAGAATGTCGATCATAGTCATGATCTCCGCGATCCCGGATTTGTCGTCCGATCCGAGGAGCGTCGTTCCGTCCGCCGTGATAATGTCGTCGCCGATAAGATTCTTAAGATCCGGATTTTGCGCGACGCTTATGACCTGCGTCTTGTCGTTCGGAAGAATGATATCGCCGCCCTGATAGTTCTTATGAATGATCGCGTTGACATTCGTTCCCGAGACGGCGGGCGAAGTGTCCATGTGAGCAATGAAACCGATCGTCGGGACCTTCGAATTGTCGGCGAGATTGCCGGGAACTGAGCCGTAAACTATTCCCTCGTCGCTGATGCGAACGTTCTGAACGCCAAGCGCCTTGAGCTCGGTCTCGAGCAGGCGGGCGAGGTCAAGCTGTTTCTTCGTGCTCGGCGGTGCCGGCTGATCCTCAGCCGATTGCGTATCGATCTTCACATAGCGAAGGAAACGATCCATCGCTGACTCGGTCGGTGGCTTTTGCTGGGCGAAGGTAAAGGTCGAGAGAGCAAGCAAAGCAAGTACAAACAAAAGAAAGTATTTCATAAATTATGTAGCAAACAATTAACTATGTCAGCACAGGTCGGTACCGCCTGCGTAAGCGGGTGGTGCGGCGCCAATAGCATGCATGGTTAAGTTCAATGTTGTCTAATTTCCCCAACTATCAAAGTCTCTGAGATCGTGGCCCTGACTGTTCAGTACGTAGTCGCATGCGTTGAAGATGTCGGTTTCAGTCCAGAGCCAGCGCTCGCTTCCTTTATCCGCCCAAGGCGAATGACGGTCTAACCATAATCTTCGCTCTCGGAGTTTCCGCGTGCCGTATGCCTTAAACGCATTGAGGGCTCGGTCGGGTTTCAGCGAGCCAATCGAAACAACTGTGTGCGCGTGGTTTGTCCTTACATTAATCGCCCGAAGCAGCCACTTCCGATTCTCGCCGACTTCGTCGATCGCATTTCTAACCGCCACACGTTTGATGGAATCGAGCGTCAAAGGTTCGCTCTTAAGTTTCGCGCGTGCCTGCTGCTCAATGATTGGATTCGGAGGCACCCTCGGGCCACGATAGATATTGTGATATCTGTCGATCGACCCTCGTTCATCGCCCGGGAGCCAGGTTCCATACGTTCGGATCGTAATCAGATAACCGAGTGGGATTTCGTTATCGTTCCAGAACACTTTTCGTCTCTTTACAGCCGTCGCTCGACCACCCGCTTACGCAGGTGGTACTGACCTGTCGTGGCAATCTTGAATCGCTGACGGAGCAAGAGCATTGTACCCCAAGTCGGCTGCATGTTCGTGCTAAGATGCTCTGACTTCAGGTCATAAATGGGTAAAACATCCCGTCCATTTCTTCCGGCAAACCGGCAGGGAATCGCGATCGACGTAATCGCGATCGTCGCTAATCTTGTTCTGTTTCCATTTGTGACGTCTCGAGTAGGCGATCTGTTCGACCAGTCGTTCGCGGAAGGAAGTCCGGTGTTCATAACGCTCGCCGGCTTGATGGTGTTTACGATCGCCGCCCGCCTGTTCGGTTTATATCTCAAGCGATTTCCGCTTCAGACCCGACTAGGAGCAAAGGGGCTGACGTCGTTTCCACTCTATTTTTTCATCTTGAACATTGGCGTGTTCGTCCTCAACTCCGCGTTCGCTGTCGTTTTTATTTCTGCACTCGCGGGAAACCTCGGCCTCATCGAATTGAACTATAGCGGCCAGCCAAAAGATTCGCCTCTGTTGATGGTGATCGGTCTGGTGTCAATGATCAGTTTGATCAGTGCAGAGATCTATTTTCTTTACCGGCTGTCACGACCGTTAAGCGAGCGGGAGAAAAGGTTGCAGGCAGAAGGGAATTGGATGTTCGATTGGAGGGGGGAATTCGCTGCCGACTTCGGCCTCTTCTCCTACATGATGGTCTGGCAGGTGTTCTACAACAACACGGCGAAGCTGTTCATGACGCCGCAGCCTAACTCTCCGGACACTTGGGAATATCGAATCTTCAGTGCCGTGTTCCTGTTCATTGTCTTCCTCATCTTCTACGTTTCGCCGCGAACGGTTTTCCTGATCGAGGACCGAAAGTATCTCGGTACGTGGGTATTTATCTTTGGTGTTTACGCGGCGTCGGTGCTGAGGTGGTGGTAGGCAGCATAATCATTTTTCCGTTTCCGAATCTCCGCCGGCGAGCACGTTCTTAGTCGCCAACGGCGACCGAACTTATAACGCCTTGGGTGATGTGAGCGAAGCTAACGAAACCCTAGGAATGGGTACGCAAAATATGCGTCGCTGAATGCGACGAACAATTGTAGCTCCCCTTCAGGGAGCGGTTTGGTTTCGTGCCTTTCCTAGGGTTCCGCCTTCGGCTCCACCCTAGGCTTTATAAGTTTGTCGCCGTTGGCGACCATTGACCTGCTCTTGTAAGCTGGTGAGCTTCCGGCAAATCGTCGCCAACGGCGACCAATCTATAAAGCCTAGGGTGGAGTGAGCGAAGCGAGCGGAACCCTAGGACCGCAACGCAGGATTTTCCGTCGCTGAAGGCGACGAACAATCAATCCCAGCAATATCGTTCATCGATCTCGACCTCGTATTTAACGCACAACGCACGGAACTCATCTTGGTAACTCTGCACTTTATGATGCTCTTTCTGATCACGAATATACCTTGAGACAGCGGGCACTTGCGACTGACCGATCGAAAACGCGCCGTAGCCTCGCTGCCAGTAGAACTTCTCGAATTGCCTGTCCTTTTTCTTGATCCAACTCGAGCTCCCACGTTTTATGTCGCCGACCAATTCGGAGATATCGATTCGACCGATAGATGCAAGAATATGAAGGTGATCGGCCTCGCCGCCCGCGATTATCATCCGACCGCCGTTGTTTGTGATAATTCCGCTAATGTAGCCGTACAGTTGGGGCTCGATTTGCGGAGTGATGATTCTTTGGCGTTCCTTGGTCGAGAAGACTATGTGAACAAGAATTTTGACGAGCGATTGGGGCATGGGAGTACCTCGCTTTGTGAGTTTTGTAGCTCCCCTTCAGGGAGCGGTTTGGTTTCGTGCCTTTCCTAGGGTTCCGCCTTCGGCTCCACCCTAGGCTTTATAAGTTTGTCGCCTTTGGCGACACCTTAATACAAACATTCTTCTCTTCCGTAAAAAACTTCAACGCTTCGAATCCGCCTTCGCGTCCTATGCCGCTGTCTTTTACACCGCCGAAGGGAGTACGGAGATCACGCAGCAGCCAACAATTGACCCAGACGATTCCGGATTCAAGAGCGGCGGATACGCGATGAGCTCGTGAGAGGTTTTCTGTCCACACCGTCGCGGACAAACCGTAGCGTACCGAGTTTGCGTAGCCGACAACTTCATCTTCGCTATCGAATGGCATGATCGACACGACGGGGCCGAATATTTCTTCCTGATTCGTGCGGCAGTCATGCGAAAGACCTTCGATCACCGTCGGCTCGAGAAAATAACCATTCGCGCATCGCCCGTCCAGCTTTACTCGATTGCCGCCGGTCAGAACAGTTCCGCCCTCCTTTTTTGCCAGCTCAACATACGAGAGAATCTTTTCCATATGAGGCTCGGAGACGACGGCGCCCAGGTTCGTCGAATCATCCAATGGATCGCCGATGTTCATCTCCATTGCACGTGCTACAAGATCGTTCTTGAATCTTTCATAGATCGGACGTTCGACGAATATTCGCGAGCCGCACAAACAGATCTGGCCTTGATTTGCGAATGACGACCGCACGGTGGTCTCGAGCATGTCGTCGTAATTGCAGTCAGCGAAAATAACATTCGGATTCTTGCCGCCGAGTTCGAGCGAAAGCTTCTTGAACATCGGAGCCGCGGTTCGTGCGATCTCTTCGCCGGTCTTCGTTCCGCCCGTAAACGAAATTGCTTTAACGTCGCGGTGGCCGACTATTGCAGCACCGACTTTCGGCCCGAGACCGTGCACGATATTCAAAACTCCCGCGGGCAAACCTGCTTCGATACAAAGCTTCGACAGCAGATGTGCCGTCATCGGCGTGATCTCGCTCGGCTTTGCGACGACCGTGCAGCCGGCGGCGATCGCGGGTGCAATCTTCCACGTAAAGAGATACAGCGGTAAGTTCCACGGCGAAATGCAGCCAACGACACCAAGCGGCTGACGAAGCGTATAGTTGATCGCCTGGCCGACTGTCTCATGCGATTCGTTTGAGGTATGCATTGCCGCTGTTGCATAGAATCGAAAGTTCGAAGCGGCACGCGGAATGTCCATCACACGAGCTAAAGAAAGCGGCTTGCCGTTGTCGATACTCTCGGCGCGTGCGAGCTCTTCACCATCGCGTTCGATCAACGAAACGAGCCGCATTAATATTTCAAAACGATTTTCCGCCGGTGTCTGCGACCATTTAGGAAAAGCCGCGCTCGCCGCGTCGGCCGCGAGGTTCACATCCCGATCGTCCGAGTCCGGGATCAGCGAATAGACCTCGCCTGTTGCGGGCTCGATGTTGTCGAGATATTCGCCGGAAGCAGGCTCAACCATGCCTCCGCCTATATAGTTAGCGATCTTTAGCATGTCGAAAAATCTTAGCACTCTTTTGGGAGAGCGGCGCGTTAGCAGCTCGGTACATTACCCAATTAATAATCACATCATTACAAATTACTCTGCAGGAAACTGTGTCGATATCGGCAGGTAATTTCATAATGAGGTAATTATTAATTGGGTAATGGATTTCGTTATTTGAGCTTGCCGTATTTTCTCAATAACTCCTTCACACGGTCGATGGGCAGGGCCTCCACCGTTCGTTTGTCTTTGCCTGTTATCGTCGTCGCTTTGAACAGCGAGTTGTAGATCGCTTCTTCGGTGGCTTCGATCACCGCATGGAACAAGGGCGACATCGCGTCGTTTCCCAGAATCTGCGTGCTCCTGACCTTTTCCATTGCGTTGATCTTATTCGCGGTCGAGAACGCGATCGCGTAATCGCCGCTGCCATTCGTCATCGAGGAACCTGTTCGGGCCAGTCCTGACATAGAGCGTTCGCCAAGACGCCTGAGTTGACGATGATCAAGAGGAGCGTCCGTCGCGATGACGATGATTATCGAACCGTCCGGTGATCGCGGATCGCGGATTGCGGATTGCGGATTGTCAGAAATGGGCTTCTGAATTCCAACCACCTCCTTCAAATAATATTGCCCGAGCTCGACACCGACCGGTACGCCGTCGATCGAAAGGACTCCGCCGAAATTAGTCTGCACGAGAATGCCGATCGTGTACGCGCCGAGCGAAGCGGGAAGTTTGCGCGAAGACGTGCCGATGCCGCCCTTCCATCCAAACGCGACGGTGCCGGTGCCGGCACCGACCGAGCCTTCCTCGACGGCTCCGCCTTTCGCGTTCTTGAGTGCGTTGAAAACATCGTCGCGTGTAATATGGCGCCCGCGGATATCATTCAAAAAGCCATCGTTCGTTTCCGCGACGAGGGGATTGATCGACTGAAAGCTCTCATTTCCCGGAAGGCCCAGCATGTAGTCGAGCAATAGATCCGCTGTCCTCGGCACACTGAGCGTCGATGTCAGGAGTATCGGTGTTTCTATTTCACCGAGCTCGTTGACCTGGGTAGATCCCATAAGTTTGCCGAACCCGTTCCCGACAAAGACAGCCCCCGGGACCTTTTCCTTAAATAGGTTCCCGCTGTGCGGCACGATCGCGGTCACGCCCGTTCGAATATTGTCGCCTCTTATGATGGTAGTGTGCCCGACCGAAACGCCAGGCACATCGGTAATCCCATTCGACTCGCCCGTTGATAAGATGCCGATCTTTAATCCGAGCTCGCGGGCCCGGAGACGCTCGTTCGCATTCTGGCCCGCACCAATCTGACAGAGCATCGTGAGGGTGAATAAAAGGGTAAGAGTTTTCGTAATCATCTGAAGCTGGGCCATTGACTTCTGCATCAACGACGATTTTCGATAAGATATTCGGAACGACTAAAACGCTTAGACTCTACGAGTATAGAGGAACCGTGAATGGACAAGAAGCACGCCGAAGTTGAAGAACTGAAGAAAGACGAGGACATTCGCTGGGCCTTGGAGCGGATAGGTACGTCCGGGGAGCCACGGCAATCGTGAGCTACCTCGTCGAGCGGCGTCGCACCGGAAACGTTAAAACGCAGCTTGTAAAGAAGATCCTCTCGCGCCTCAATGCCGAGCCCGAGAAAGTCATGTTTCCGAGGGGATCTGAGATAAGACCGAAGCTAAGCTCTGGAGACAACGAAAAAATGTTGTCACAAATTCTTTTCGATCAGTGTTCTCTTCACAGGAAGTCGTAGTAATTCACAAAGGACAGCTAACCTCATTCATCCGGAGCGGTTGTTTCGCGCCCGGAGAGCTGATCGAATTCATATGAAGTTCGTCATCATAAAAATACTTTGCATCGTTTTCATGCTTGCATCCGGAGCTTTTTCCCAGTCCCAGACGCCGTCGGCATCACCTTCTTCGAAAGAACCTGAGACGTTGGAAGGATCCGAACCCGGAGACCCGAAGTACGCGTCGAAAAAGACCCCCGTGAGAATCGCGCACTTCACGGCAGCTCCGGTGATCGATGGTGTGTTGAGCGATGAAGTGTGGAAAAGCGCTCCCGTCTTCGGGGATTTTCTTCAAACGCAGCCGGGCGACAATGTGGCCCCGACGCATCCGACGGAGGTCATGATGGCGTACGATGCGAAGAATCTCTACCTTGGTTTTCGTATTAAGCAAACACGGGACACGGTGCGGGCGACGATGTCGCGTCGCGACAATATCTTTAACGACGATTATGTTCTGGTTTACATTGATACGTTCAACGATCAGCGTCAGGCCTACGTCGTATCGTTCAATCCGCTTGGAATCCAGGCTGATGGAACCTTTACCGAGGGTCGCGGCGAGGATTACAGCGTCGATCTGGTAATGGAATCGAAAGGCGTGCTGACCGAGGACGGCTTTACGATCGAGGCCGCGATCCCCTTCAAGTCGCTTCGCTACGAGGCCGGCAAGGGAAAACTTTGGGGCTTGCACATCCTGCGACAGATCAAGCACGTCAATGGTGAACAAGATTCGTGGATGCCAATTTCCAGAGACCAGTCAGGTCTATTGAGCCAGGCGGGACACATCACCGGTCTGGAAGGTATCTCCACCGAGCGCACCCTCGAACTCATTCCGAGCCTGACGTTGTCCGAAACAGGAAAACGCAAAGCGCCCGTGACTGCAGCGCAGATCGCGGATGGCGGCAGGTTCGTCAATGAACCAATCAAATTCGATCCGGGACTGACGGGGAAGTACAGCATCAGTCCGACCGTGACTCTCGACTTCGCCATTAATCCTGACTTTGCGCAAGTGGAGTCTGATCAGTTGGTGGTGACCGCTAACCAGCGTTTTCCCATCTTCTTCGAGGAGAAACGCCCGTTCTTCCTGGAAGGCATCGATATCTTTCGTACTCAGATCGCCGCGGTGCATACCCGCGCCATTATCGATCCCGACTATGCAGCGAAGCTGACTGGAAAGGTGGGACGCAACACGTTTGGGTTGCTGCTGGCTTCGGACAATGGCCCCGGCAATTTCACGGAAGAGGAACGAACGATCGCGAATCCGAGATTTGTGGACAAGAATGCTTCGGTGGGAATCCTCCGGCTGAAACGCGACATCGGCAAGGCAGATTCGTTCATCGGTTTCCTCGGCACCTACAACCGTTTTGTGGACCGCTACAACGCGCTGGGTGGATTCGACGGCCGTTTTCGCGTGGACAAGCAAACTGTTTTTAGTTGGCAAGTGCTCGCCACTAACTCGCGTCGTAATTTCTTTTTTCCGGAAGAGGGCAAGTTTCTGGACCGGAGAAGGAAGGGCTTCATCTACGCTGTTGACTACAACAAAGACGGCCGCCATTTTGGCTACGACCTCTCGATGGTCGGTCGCACACAGTATTACCGCGCGGACGTTGGCTTCAATCGACGGAACAATACCAACAACCCAAATCTATTCTTCCGTTACAACTCCGAACCAAAGCCCAAGGCCCGTCTGATCTCCTGGCGCACCTATACAAATTTCTCCGGCAACTTCGACTGGCAAGGCCGCTCGCAAAATGCGAATAACGAAACGCAGCTCCAGTTTAGTTTTATCAAGGAAAGCTATCTCGGATTCGGCGCCGACAACGGCTACGAGCGTATTTTTGAAAGTGAGTTTGGTCCTGCCCGCCAGCCCGGTTCCAACTGCGTCGAGAAGAACAATTGCACTTTTGCGGGAGATGACAACGAACGTTCGACTCCGAATCGCGGGCTGTACATGTTTGGAGGATCGGCGCCGACTAAGAAGGTTAACTTCAATTTTCTTGTTAACCGCCGTTGGGGCGCGCTTGATTTCGACTTTGGCGCCGGGCCGAAGTTTCCGCGGGTGAGCCCGACGGCTATCGCAGCGGCCAGGGCCACGGACGCGCACCTTTGCGATCCCGCGCTACCGGGCCAGCCTGCGAAGACCCTGCCGACGGTTTGTAACGCCCCACAGGATCCGGGCCCCGGCGACTTCTGGCACATGGATGGCGGCGTCACGTTCCAGCCGACTACGGCGTTAAGCGCGACACTCAACTTCACCAAGGAACGGTTGACGCGTTACGACACCGGCCAAGTCGCGTTTGACGAAAACATTGTTTCATTGCGCAGCACGTATCAGTTCAGCCGCTTTCTCTTTGCGCGCGGTCGCATCGATTTCGATTCGCTGGCTTCGAATTACAAAGGGCAATTCCTGTTGGGGTACACGCCCAATCCCGGCACGGCCCTTTACGTCGGTTACAACGACGACTTGAGCCGCAGCGGTTTTAATCCGTTTTCGGGAAAACTCGAACCCGGCTTTCGGCGCAACGGGCGCACCTTCTTCATCAAAATGTCGTACCTGTTTCGCAAAAGCTTTGGCAGTTGAACTTCTGACACTGCGTTGACGGGCCGCACTGCTTTTTGACTTACAACTTCATTCTCAAGACCCTCCTCCTAAATCCTTAACAATACTGTGACTCCGCTACCCTGAGCCCGCTCGCTGGGTTAAGATTGCTGAAACATGTCAGAAACTCCATTTCGCCCCCTTTGTCGATTCCAGTCGATCCGTCCAATTCGGTTGATGGCCGGATTGCTCTTCTTCGCCCTGGCCGTTCTCTGCTTTGCTTGTAAAAGCGATTATCAGGGTTCGGCGCGACAGGGCCGCCCCGGTGAGAACAAAGAGGTGCGCCAGGTGAAAACTGCGCGCGTCGAAGAAACGCCATTCGGTGAGACCGTCACGGCAAACGGCACCCTCGCGGCGTTCGATCAATCAACGGCCGCGGCGAAAGTTGCCGGCCGGCTTGGCTCAATTTCAGTTGACCTCGGCAGCGTCGTCAGGCGCGGGCAGATGGTGGCGCAAGTGGAGCAGAGCGACTACCGGCTTCGGGTACAGCAAGCGGAAGCGGCGCTGGCCCAGGCAAGGGCGCGCGTTGGATTATCACCCGACGGGAAAGACGATTCGGTAAAGGCTGAGGACACTGGCACGGTAAGGCAGGCTCGCGCGGTGCTCGACGAAGCAAAGGTGAGTCGTGATCGATCGGCCGCGCTGGTAACGCAGGGAATTGTGGCGCGCTCGGAATTTGACACGGTCAACGCGGCCTACAAAGTTGCCGTCAGCCGCTATCAGGATGCAATCGAGGAAATCCGTAATCGGCAGGCGCTGTTGGCCCAACGCCGCAGCGAACTCGCGCTCGCTCGACAGCAGCTTGCCGACACGGCCGTGTATGCGCCGATTGATGGCATCGTCCAGGAGAAGCGCGCGAGCCTGGGCGAGTATCTTGCGGCCGGCGCGCCGGTGGTGGACATCGTGCGCATGAACCCGCTCAGGCTGCGTGCCGAAGTTCCTGAACGCGATTCGGGCATGGTGCGTTTTGGACAAAATGTGCGGGTCAGTATCGAAGGCGATGGCAAGATTTACCTCGGTCAGATTAAGCGTCTGAGTCCAGTGATAACTCAGCAGAACCGCATGTTGATGGTCGAAGCCGATGTGCAGAACGACGGCAATCTGCGTCCCGGTTCATTTGCGAAGGCTGAGATCGTAACTAACGACGCAAAGATGGCTGTGACCGTGCCGAACAACGCGATCGTGACCTTCGCGGGTATCGAAAAAGTCATCGTGGTGCAAAACGGCAAGGCGCTGGAGAAACCGATCACCACCGGACGGAAAAGTGGAGACTGGACCGAAATTCTGGCGGGCGTCAACGTTGGCGATCAGGTGTAAATTTTGTAGATTAATTTTAATTTAGTATAATAATATTACAGAACACTCAAAACCAACAAGATGGAAGAATTAGTACAAACTTTGGATGAAGGGGCTTTAGTGGACTTATTTGGTTCTGGAGCACAAAGTTCACAGAAAGCAGGAGTTACATTCGGAGGAGAAGAAGCAAATGTAGATTTATTTGCGAAGATAGATGCTCCGTTAGATAAACCTTTAGACAAACCAGAAGATAAGCCTTTAGTAGATGGAGTAGTAGATACACCAGCTGCTGAAACAGTTGAAACTCAGGAAGTTGTAGAGGACCCTAATAAAGATGTTGATATTTTAGATGCTCCGGCAAAACCCGGAAGAAAGCCTAAATAC
>JANMUW010000166.1:0-3620 GCA_031392105.1 Acidobacteriota bacterium
GCCGACGAAGGTCGGATCGACACGATCTCGCGCGTTTTCCGAAACATACAACATTCCGCAACCTTCGGGAGCACACATCCATTTGTGACTCGCACCGGAAGCGATATCGACGCCGAGCGCCGGAAGGTCGAATCCGCGAGCTCCAAGCCCCTGGATAATGTCGACCGCAAACAACGCATCAACTGCATGTGCAGCCGCGGCGATTCGCTCAAGATCAGCCGTGAAACCGGACGCGTATTGCACGGCGCTGATCGCAACTAGCCTGGTGTTTGCATCGATCAGCGAGATCAGCTCGTCGAGATCGATCCGGCCGTCTCGCTCGGGTGCAAGGCGAAGCTCGACTCCAAATCGGTCGCGGACATGCCGCCACGGATAGAAGTTAGCTGGAAATTCGTTAGCGAAACTCACGATGTTGTCGCCCGACTTCCAACTCATTCCGGAGGCGACCGCGGCAAAACCATCGGATGTGTTTCGCATAAACGCCACGGTCTCGGGCTCGACTTTCAGCATCGATGCGATCAACACGCGCGCTCGATTCTTTGTCGCCACCCACTCGGGGTAATTTGCCGAACCGTTCAGCGAAACGTCATCCAGTTGCGATCTCACCGCATTCACGGCTGTCATCGGCATCGGCGAAACAGCGGCGCTGTTCAGATAAGTATATTTTTGCGTTGCGGGAAACAGTCCGCGGATCTCTTCGTTCATCAGAAATAAGCTTTGACAAAGACGGTGTACAGGGCTAATTTTTAACTTGGTGAATGGCGGCCAACGGCCGTCCGTTACGTGTTCATCGAATAAGCCGATTATGTTCGATTTCCGAAAGAAAAACCAATTCGAGTTCGGATCCGTCACACCCGATGACGACCGCGATATCGAGGTAGTGCACCTCCGCCGCGAGTCGCGCCAGGGTATCTGGACGGAAAGCCTTCGGCTTTTTCGCGACATATTTCTTATTATTGTCGTCTTTATTCTGTTCGGAGTATTCGCGGTCCAGCCTGTGGTTGTCGAAGGGACCTCGATGCTACCGCAACTCAACGACGGCGAACGACTGCTGGTCAACAAACTCGTCTATTACAAGTTCCAGGGCGTCAGCTGGGGACATCTCGAGCGCGGAGATATAGTTGTATTCTGGTTCCCAAAGGAACCGGATAAGAGTTACGTGAAACGGATCATCGGATTGCCGGGTGAGATGGTCGAGGTAAGAAACGGGAAAGTTTTCATCGATGGCCAGGAACTGAATGAGGACTACCTTGATACCGAACATAATCAGTCGCTTCCCACGTTCCCGGCGAAACGTGTCGAAGACCATCACTACTTTGTGATGGGCGACAATCGCGATAACTCGTCGGACTCGCGATACTGGGGACTGGTGCCCGAAAAATACATCTACGGAAAGGCATTCTTCCGTTACTGGAAACCGTCGAATATGGGTTTCCTCGAGCACGGCGCTTACGATGTGAATGAAGCCGAGAAATTAAACGGACTTCGTGCCGAGTAAGAGTGATTTTCACCGCCGAGACGCGGAGTTGAATTTTACCGCCGAGACGCAGAGACGCTGAGGGAATATTTTTCAAACCTACGTCCGTGGCACCCCGTTAAAGCACAAAGCTCCAATGTATTAAGAAACCGTTTTCCTCTCCTCGGCGTCTCTGCGTCTCTGCGGTAGAATCCCAACTGATGAAAGCGATATTGGTTTTAGAAGACGGACGCACTTTTCACGGTGCGTCTTTTGGCGCTGAGGGTGAGACCTTTGGCGAGATGGTTTTTAATACTTCGATGAGCGGGTATCAGGAGATCCTGACCGATCCGAGTTATGCCGGTCAGATCGTCTGCATGACCTATCCGTTGATCGGAAATTACGGCGTGAATGAGGCTGATGTCGAATCGCGTCGGCCATGGGTTGAAGGCTTCGTAGTGCGTGAAGCGAGCCGCATCGCTTCGAACTGGCGCTCCACCGAGAGTCTCGGCGATTATCTGAAACGTAACAACATCGTCGGCATCGAGCACATCGACACGCGAGCGCTTGTCCGCCACATTCGTGACAAAGGCGCGATGCGCTCCGGCATCTCGACCGTCGAGACGGATTCGCAGGCGCTGCTGGAGAGAATCCTCTCGTCGCCCGAGATGGCGAATCGCGAGCTCGCGAGCGCCGTTACGGCTAACGGAAGCTATGTGTACCAGCCGGAATCCGCGATCCGCAATCCGCAATCCGCAATCGAAAGATTTCACGTCGTCGCATACGATTTCGGCGTGAAGACAAACAGCTTGCGCGAGTTCGCAAAATTCGGCTGTCGTGTGACTGTCGTTCCCGCCGAGACGTCCGCGAGCGATGTCATGGCCTTGAAGCCTGACGGTGTATTTCTCTCGAATGGGCCGGGCGATCCGGCATCGATGACGAAGGTTGTCGAAGAGATCAAGAAACTTACCGAAACGGAGACGCCGATCTTTGGGATCTGTCTCGGCCATCAGTTGATCGGTTCGGCATTCGGAGCGGAAACGTACAAGCTAAAGTTTGGACACCGCGGCGGCAACCAGCCGATAAAAGATCTGACGACGGGAAAGATCGAGATCACGGCACACAACCACGGATTTGCTGTCGAAGCATCATCGCTACCGGCCGAGGTAGAGGTCACCCACATCAACCTAAACGACCAAACGGTGGCTGGACTTCGGCATAAGACACTGCCCGTTTTCTCAGTCCAATACCATCCTGAGTCCGCTCCGGGCCCGCATGATTCGGAGCATTTGTTTGAAAGGTTCGTGGAGTTGATGAGAAACGGAGTACCGAAGGTGCGGGCGTAATTTAGCCAGGGCCCTCGGCCCTGGTCGATGCCGATCGGCAAAAGCCGCAACGCGGCGGAGTAATTCAATATTACCCCGCCGCGTTGCGGCTTTATTTATTTTCGATCGTTTCCAGGGCCGTTGGCCCTGGCTAAATTACTTCGCACCTTTGGTACTAAGCCTACTGCCCGATCCCGTAAATGTACGGAGCGATCACCAACGACACGATCGACATCAACTTGATCAGGATATTCATCGACGGGCCAGACGTATCCTTGAACGGATCGCCGACGGTGTCACCCGTAACCGATGCCTTGTGCGCCTCCGATCCTTTGTAGACCATCTCGCCGTCGATCAGCACGCCTTTCTCAAACGACTTCTTCGCGTTGTCCCAAGCACCGCCGGCGTTCGACTGGAAGATTCCCATCAGAACTCCGGATACAGTGACGCCCGCCAGCAAACCCCCGAGCACTTCAGGGCCGAATGTAAATCCGACAAGCACCGGAGTGATCAGTGCGATCGCTCCCGGCAGCATCATTTCTCGGATCGATGCTTTCGTTGAGATCGCCACACACTTCTCATATTCCGGTTTGGCCTTGTATTCCATGATGCCGGGGATCTCTCGGAATTGGCGCCTAACTTCGTTCACCATATCCATCGCCGCCTTACCCACCGCCTGAATACACAACGCGGAGAAAATGAACGGGATCATTCCGCCGACGAATAAGCCGGCCAGCACGTTCGCTTTGTAAATATCGATACTGTCGATACCCGCCATTCCGACGAATGCCGCGAACAACGCCAGTGCTGTCAGGGCTGCCGACGCGATCGCGAATCCT
>JANMUW010000201.1:0-12151 GCA_031392105.1 Acidobacteriota bacterium
AGCGCCGCGATCATCAATATTCTCATCTTCATTCCTCTCACTCGCTCTGGTCGCCGATGTAATCGAAGATCAGCACTCCGCCGACGATGATGGCGGCGCAAATGCGGGTGGAAGAAATTACGGTACGTCGCTCGGCTATGGCCCGGCGGCGTCACTACTGAAGCACCGCGGAGAACCATCTGATTGATCATGAACTTGCCGTTGTATTCGCCGACAGCACCATCCGGTTTCTTAAAGCCCGGATAGGGAAGGTATGCGGAGTTCGTCCATTCCCATCGCAATCCCCAATCGAACTTGTCGTTCGCAGCTTCCCACTCGAACTCGGTCGGAAGCCGCATGCCTTTCCATTCGGCGAAGGCCGATGCTTCGTAATACGCGACGTGACAGACGGGAGAGTCGAGGGCCATGTTCTTCAATCCCGCAAGCGTATAGTTGAACCATTCACCATCCCGTTCGTGCCAGTAGAGCGGCGAGCCGACCCTGTTTTGGTTGACCCAGTCCCAGCCTTCCGAATGCCAAAGAAGAGGATCGCGATATCCGCCGTCTTCGATAAACTCGACGAACTCCCGATTGGTTACAAGCGAGTTTCGAATTTCATATTCGTCGAGAAAAACCCGATGGCGGGAGAGCTCGTTGTCGAAATGAAATCCCTCACCGGAGAAACCGATCTCGTGGTTGCCCGCGTCGACTTTTATGAATTCTCCGGTACCCGTACACGGTTTTTCCACAAGTGAAAAACTTTCGTGATAGACCGGAAAGAGCGGATTCAGGCTGAACGTGAACTTGAGGTCTGTAAGGAAAAGCTCCTGGTGCTGCTGTTCGTGATTGAGGCCGAGAATGACGAGGTCCTCCAATTGCGGATTGCGGATTGCGGATTGCGGATTTACTGAATTGCCACGTAGTAATTCAACCATTGCATTATCTACGTGGTTACGATACTCGAACACCCGCTTCACAGTCGGTCGCGAAAGATCGCCTCGATGATCGCGAGACGTGCGTTCACCGATCGAGTTGTAGTAACTGTTGAAGAGAAACCCGAACTGCTCATCGAAGACCTCGTAGCCGGGAACAAAATTCTTCAGGATCATCTCCTCAAAGAACCATGTAGTGTGAGCGATGTTCCACTTCGGCGGCGAGACGTCGACGACCGGCTGCGGGATATAGTCTTCGATCTCGAGCGGCTTACAAAGTTCTTCCGTATAACCTCGAACTGATGAGTAAAGTTCGGCGAGCCCGATAGTTTGAGGATGACTGGCCTGCATATCTCTTATTTAACCAAAACCGAACGGCCGCGGCTAATCAATCGGTTGCTCGAGCAGCTTTATTCAATCTCTCGATCTTTAACAGGGCCTCTTTGCAGATTTCAGCAAGATAGGGATCCTGACCGGACAGATAGGTTTGAAGGACCGGAATCGATCGCTTATCGCCAATAGCTCCGAGCGAGAAAGCAGCCTCGCGCCGGGTGTCATCAGATTCATTCTTGTTTCGAAGTACGCTCGTTAGCATATCGACTGCCGCGCTAAATCCCTGCGGCACCCCACCAGTCGCAGCCGACGAACCGAGATCCTTGAACTTTTCGGGCAGAAAATTCTGCGGCGTCAATACATCGGGATTTCCCGTGACGCTTATTTGAGCAATCTGTCCGACCGAGCGTGCCGCGCTGCGTCGGAGGAACTCGTCGTCCTCGCGAGGCTGAGTCTTTAGAATCGCGAGCAGGCTCTCGATCGCCGAGACGTCACCGATCTTTCCGAGTGAGATTGCCGCGGCCGTTCTGACCTCGAGTACCTTGTCGTTTTGCATAAGCCTGACAAGCGGCGATGACGCGACGCGGTCATGGACATCGCCGAGCGCGTATGCCGACTCACTCCGAACGAATTCCATCTTGTCGTTCAAAAGCGGTATGAGAGCCGTAGATGCTTCGCTTTTCGGGAGAAACACGACCGATGCCGCGGCCGTGGAGCGAACGATCGGATCCGAATCTCGAAGTGCAGGAAGAGCCAGCCGCGATGCCGACGGAGATCGTAGATTTCGAATCTCGAAAAGTGCGGAGCGTTTAGCCTCAACCGATCCGTTTGCGATCTGATCTCGTAGGCGAATCGCCAGCTGAGGCGAAATATCGTGCTGAGTAGCCGGCGCTACTTGTGAATACGAGGCTGCGGTCAGGAGGCCCAGAAGGCACAAAAAAGCGAAAGGATTCGAGCCGCCCTTTTGGTCATGCCCCAACTCCCCCCGCCTATTACCCTTTCTCAAAGTGATCAAGCTCCGCGATAGACGTTCTGGCCATAGAGCCTTTCCCATTCGCCAACCTGTCGGGCGCGCCGGTTCTCGTACGCGTCCGACAGCGATACGATCACGTCGTCATTTTTTTCAGTGGATCTGGTCCTGCTTGAGGAAAGAAGTTGGTGGGGATTCTTGATGTCTGGTTGATTTCGGGCTTCGCCCGCGGCGTTGCTGTTGATTCGGTTTGCCATCTTCTTTCCTCCTTTCGGAACAGACGGCAAAACCTTACTTTCATTCGTTTAGGTCGGCACCGCCTGCGAAACTTTTGTCGTCATTAAGAGTGTGGTGTATATATTGCTCCCCTATAAAACGGTCCCGACAGAATACCACAACCCGCAGAAATCAGCCAAGAAGAATCTGTATGCGTTTGCAACGGTCAGCAAAATCCCTTAACCTGTTCGACATGGTTCGCCGGCACTACTATCTCGCCCTTACATAGCCACCCGCTGATGACATCACTCGGCGTGCGTGGCGACAATTCCTGCAAATTCCAACGACATTTTGTTTTCGAATCGGTTCGATAGATAGAAAAGCTTCTATCGGCTAAACTGACTCTTTTTATACCCCCTTGGGATATTCAGGCAGCGTATTTATGGACGAGAAATATTTTGCGAAAAAAGTAGAGCGAAAGTGGCAAGACAAATGGGCAGAGAGCCGTGTGTTCGAAGCCGAGATCGGCGGCGACCGGCCAAAATTTTATCAGCTTGAGATGCTGCCATATCCGTCCGGGAACCTGCACATCGGCCATGTTCGAAATTACTCGGCGGGCGATGTTGTCGCGTGGTTCAAACGGCTGAAAGGTTTCAATGTACTGCATCCGATCGGATGGGATTCGTTCGGCCAGCCTGCGGAAGACGCGGCGATCAAACGAGGAGTTAATCCGCGCGAATGGACGGAAGAGAACATCAAGTCCATGCAGGGACAGTTGGAGCGCTTAGGATTGAGCTACGACTGGCGCCGGCAGATGGCCGCGCATCGACCGGAGTATTACAAGTTCGATCAATGGTTCTTCCTGAAGATGTACGAGATGGGTCTGGCGTACAAGAAGACGACGCAGGTCAACTGGTGCGAACACGACCAGGCAACGCTTTCGAACGAGCAGGCGAGTGGTGGACTCTGCTGGCGCTGCGGAAATCCCGTTACTAAAAAGTCTCTTGAGCAATGGTTCCTGAAGACGACCGATTATGCGGACGAGTTGATCGACGGCTTGAACGATATCGAATCGGGCTGGGCGCCTGCAGTGGTGAAGCGTCAACGCGATTGGATCGGCAGATCTGAAGGAGCCTTTGTAGATTTCGGATTGCGGATTTCGGATCGGGGATTTGACGAAAATCCGAAATCCGAAATCCCAGATCACACATCGGTGCGCGTTTTTACAACTCGTATAGACACGATTTATGGTGCGAACGCAGTAGTGGTCGCGGCAGAACATCCGGTAATCGAGAAGTTCAAAGGCGAATTGTCTCCGACGGTCGCCGCAAAGATCGATGAGATCAAAGCCGAGAAACTCAAACCCACCGATCGCGAAGTGGAGATCGAGAAGGACGGCATCGGTACGGGCTTGAAAGCGGTCAACCCTTTCAGCGGCGAAGAGCTGCCTGTATGGGTCGGAAATTACGTAATGATGGAGTACGGAACCGGTGCGGTGATGAGCGTGCCGGCTCACGACGAACGCGATTTCGAATTTGCGAAGAAGTTCGGATTGCCGATTAAGCGAGTCATAAAGTCTGGCGAGTCTAGAGAGTCTAGTGAGTCTAGTGAGTCTAGCGAGTCTATCGGGTCTAGCGAGTCTGTCGAGTCTAGCGAGTCTGGACCGTCTACCGCCTGGGCAAACGCAGGCCTGTCGGACCCAACAGACTCGACAGACTCACTAGACTCGCGAGACTCTCCCAACTCCGCCTACGGCGTAATGTTCAACTCAGGCGAGTGGAACGGCAAGACCACTGAAGATGCAAAAAAAGAAATGGCCGAATTCGCGCGAGCCAACGAATTTGGCGAGCCGGCGGTAACATTTCGCCTTCGCGATTGGGGGATTTCACGCCAGCGATTTTGGGGATCACCGATACCGATCATTTACTGCGACAAGTGTGGAACCGTTCCGGAGAAGTTCGAGAATTTGCCTGTCCGTCTACCCGAGAACGCGCCGTTGACCGGTACCGGTGAATCGCCGCTGGCCAAAGTCCCGGAGTTTTACGAAACGACATGTCCGAATTGCGACGGCCCGGCCCATCGTGAAACGGACACGATGGACACGTTCGTCGATTCGTCCTGGTACTTCTTCCGGTATACCGATCCGAACAACTCTACGCTGCCGTTCGATCCTGAGATCGCTGCGTATTGGGCACCTGTCGATCAATACATCGGCGGCGACGATCACGCGGTGATGCATCTGATCTACACGCGTTTCTGGGCGAAGGTCATGCGCGACATCGGGCTTGTGAAATTCGATGAGCCTGTGAAGCGCCTTCTGACGCAGGGAATGGTTGTCGGCGAAACATTTTTCGACGATGCGACAGGGAAACGGATCTATTATCCCGCGGACGCGATCGAGATTAGTCGCGATACTAAGGGGAAGATTACCGAAGCTCGATCGAAGGATGGCAAACCGCTCAAATACGGCATCGAACGAATGTCGAAATCGAAAGGCAACGGCGTCGATCCGGACGAGATGGTCGAGATTTACGGAGCGGACGCGACGCGTTTGTTTATCATGTTCGCGGCGCCCATCGAACATGAGCTTGTCTGGCACGAAGCCGGGATCGAAGGCGCCGTCAGATTTCTTCAGCGTGTTTGGCGATTGGTTCACAAATGGAAAAATATCGTTTCCGAGGGAGAGCCCGTCACGTCAGAGAGTTCTTCAGAGAGCTCCCGTGCATTGCGAAGGAAAACTCACCAGACGATCAAGCGGGTTTCGGACAGTCTTGAGTCACTGCAGTTCAACACCCCGGTCGCGGCGTTGATGGAGTTGGCGAACGCGATCGGTGACGTGGACGTCGCAGAAACAGACGCCGGGTATGCGGTGAAGGAAGCCTTGACGAGCCTCGTAGTAATGCTCGCGCCATTCGCTCCGCACACGGCAGAAGAGTTGTACAGCGTGCTGGCCCGGAGCGACCTGGGAATGCTCGCGAGCGGAGTGCGCTTCCCGGAATATAGCGAAGAGCTCGCAAAAGCGGACGAGATCGAGATACCTGTACAGGTGAACGGCAAGCTCCGGTCGCGAATTTTTGCTCCGACCGAGGCTTCGAACGAGACGCTTGAATCTATGGCGTTCGCCGATGAGAAGATCAGTGAAGTTATCGCGGGCAAGGAGGTCGTGAAGGTGGTTGTCGTTTCCGGAAGACTTGTAAACATCGTGATCCGGGGGTGAGGGGTAAACATCACAGGCAGGGAATTTACCTTGCTTGAAACGCCTAAAGAAATTAGAATCATTTCGTGCTCTAACAGCAAAACGTCGCCCGAAGTGTGTCTAACAAAAAGAACTCCTGCTCTTCTCACGCGTTTAGTGGTATTTAGAACGTTAAATGAAGGAATGCCAGCTCTGTAAAAATTGCTTCGCCGACGACGTTGCGACGTGTCCGCATGATGGAATGCCCACGGTCCATACCATCGCCGGCGAGCCGGTACTCGAAGGCAAGTATCACATCGAGTGTCGCCTCGGCCAGGGCGGCATGGGGGTGGTTTATAAAGCTCGGCACGCATACCTCAAAACCCAGCTCGCAATAAAGATCATCTTGCCGGACCTGGTCGGAAATGATCCGCAGCTTGTCACCCGATTTCGTCAGGAAGCGCTCGCGGCCGCCGCGATCCGTCATACCAATGTCGTCGCCGTCACCGACTATGGCGTAGTCAACGGGACGCTTCCATTCCTGGTGATGGAATATGTAGAGGGCGAGTCGCTTCACGATCTGCTTGCACGCGAGAAATCGCTGCACCCTGAAAGAGCGCTCGAGTTGATGACCGCGATCTGCGCCGGTGTCGGCGCCGCGCATCACCAGGGCATTGTTCACCGCGATCTTAAACCGCTGAACGTCATGATCTGCAGCGACAAACCAAATCTGTCACAGGCGGTCAAGATCCTTGACTTCGGATTGGCGAAGATCAAATCCGGTGAGCTTCTCGGATCATTTATACAAGCCCAGACTACGGGCCTCATGGGTTCCCCGTACTATATGGCTCCGGAGCAGTGGGCCGACGACGAGCCTGATTCTCGCTCCGATATTTACAGTCTCGGTGTGATGCTCTATCAGATGCTCGCCGGGGACGTGCCGTTTAAGGGTTCGTCGATCCCGGCGATCATGAAGAAGCATGTCAGTGATCCCGCACCTCGGTTCATCGAGCTCGGTATTACGATCTCTCCGGAGATCGAGGCGGCCGTCCTGCACACGCTTCAGAAAGAGAAGGAACAAAGGACACCATCAGTTGAAGTTCTGGTCAACGAACTGAAGGAAGCTATCTATCCGCAGTCGATCGGCATTCACACAACGTCGGGTCGTGGTTCGTTGCCGGTTTCGACGCTGACGGTCCATACGCGCCCGCCGCAATCGCGGATATACGTCGACAACATCGCGGTTGGCGAAAGCCGAAACGATGGCTGGCTTCTGCTCGAGGGTATCCAAAGCGGCAATCATCATCTTCGCGTGAGCCACGCGGGTTTTCAGGATTGGTTCGGCGACGTCGTCTGTGACGGCAAGCCGACACAGGTCGTCGCTGAATTGCGGACTCAAGCCTCGACGAGCCAGCGGATCGCCCCCATCCCCGGAGACACTCCGCATAGCCTCGCAGCGACACAACTCTCGCATCCTGAAATGCAGAGGACGGCTCTCCAAAATTGGGACACGGGGCGACAGGATGTCGGGGCGGTCTCACAGGCTCCTAAGCGTCGTTTATTTTCGCCGATAGTCCTGGGCATTATCGGTGTCATCCTGCTACTTGCAGTCGGTGGAGCCGGGATCGCGGGGGCATACATGTTCGGGCTCATCCCGAAAATTCCGGGCACCGCTAATAACACCATCACGCCGAGCCCGACACCCGCTCCGACCGCCGCTCCAACCGTAAGCGTGAAGTCCGAGATGGCTGCGATCCCCGGTGGGACCTTTCAAATGGGTCGTACCGGTGGCCCGGAAAATGAACGGCCCGCGCACTCTGTGGCGGTTAAAAGTTTTAAGATCGACCGGACGGAGGTCACGAACGCAGAGTTTCTTGAGTTCATCAATGCGACCGGTTACAAGCCTACTTCCAGTGAAAAATTCCTGGCGAATTGGGAAAACAATAAACCGATCCGTGGTGAAGAGTCGATGCCCGTGCGTTACGTTAACGTTGACGACGTAAACGCGTTCATTAAATGGCGCTCGCAGCGGGACGGGGTTCAATATAGATTACCCACGGAAGACGAGTGGGAATTCGCTGCGCGAAACGGTAGTAAAGCGAACTTGTATCCATGGGGTGACAAGTTTGATGCAAACTGTGCAGTCTTGGATCGGGCGAGTAACGATCCTGCTCCGGTCGGCACGAAGTCGTGTCCCGATACGTGGGGAGTGCAGGATCTGATCGGAAACGTTTTCGAATGGACCGCTTCGGAGCCCTCGGTATACCCGGGCAGCGATGGCGAGATCAAGCCGCTCAGTGAACCTCACCGGATGGTTCGCGGCGGTGGTGCAATTTACAAATCGACCGGTCCGGCGGCGATCACCTCGACATTTAGAGTTGCCGTTCCTGCCAATACCCGGAAGCCGGAGATTGGTTTTAGGTTGGTTAGCCCCGAATAGCTTGCTTTCACATAACCCGGTTGTTTTAGGATAAGTTTGATGCGAAATTTTTTTAAGCGTTCGGTTTTCTTTCTCGTAATTGTCATCCTCACGTCCGGCCTTTTTGGCTGTTCAGGCGGCCCGGCTTCACAGAAAGCCGTGGAAAATTCGCCCCAACCGGTCGCGAATACTACGTCGGGCGGTGACCAGGAGAAAAAGAAGACGAATTACCCGCCTATCGCTGCCGCGGTCGCACAGGCGGATCTCAGGAACCTCGACGGCACTACCTTTAAAGTCGCCGACAAGAAGGGAAAGGTGCTGCTTCTTAATTTATGGGCGACCTGGTGCGGCCCTTGCCGCGCTGAGATGCCGTCCCTCGTCAAAATGCAAGACGCTCATCGTGACAAAGGTTTTGAGGTCATTGGGCTGAATACCGACGATGAACTTGTTGAGGAGATCAACAAGTTTTCGGCGGAGATGAAACTCAACTACACGCTCGTCTGGGCCGACACCTCGATCCAAAATGCTCTTCTAAATATCAGCAAGTTTGGCGGTATCCCGCAGAGCTTTATTATCGATCGCGACGGAAATCTGCGCGGCGTCTTTCGTGGTGCTAATCCGGCTGACATCAAGAAGATGGAAGAGTTGGTTGAAATGATCGTGAATGAGTAACTGTAAGCTGTAAACGGTAAGTGGTAAGTTCGTGGCAGTGACAAGCTCAGCTTCCTTGCACAAACTTACCACTTACAGCTTACCGTTCCTCATCATTCTTCTTCGCTTCCCCTATCTTCGGTTCCACAAGCACCGTCTTGAAGCTGGCCAGACTCACCAATCCCGGCGCGGATCCTTTCGGTTTATTCACAAACTTTTTTTGCGTGTAGTGAACGGCCGCTTTCGGCTGTAATTTTCCGCGGCTGTAAAATGCCGCGAGTTGCGCGGCTTCGAGCAGCGTTCGGTGCGGGATCTCCTTTCGATTCGGATTGCGGATCACGACGTGAGATCCAGGGTAATCGGCGGCGTGCATCCACGTATCCAGCGACTTCGCGATACGAAATGTAAGGAAGTCATTGTCCTTCGCCTTTTTTCCGACGAGAATTTCGAAGCCGTCCGACGAAACAAAGCTTCGAGTTCCGGTAGGAGTTTCGGTACGCTTCTGCGGTCGCTTGGCCTCAGCCGGCTTCTTAATTCCACCGATCTCGTTAATAAGATCCTCGTCGCCGACTTCGATCGCCTTTTCCAATTCACCGAGAACCTTGGTGAACCGACCGAGTTCTTTTTCGATCGTCTGTTTTCGTTTCTCGATCTCCTGGCCGGCATTTCGCGCTTTCGTGTAGCGCTTGAAAAATTTCTCAGCCGCCCCTGTAAGAGAATCATTCTCGTCGATTGTGATGGAGATCTCGGGAGCCTGCTCGTCAAAATAGTCGGTCACAAAAACCGTTTCGCCCTGTCGTCGGGCGGACGACGTATTCGCGAGCAATAGATCGCCGTACCGTTTCCACTTGTCGGCCTCGCCATGTCCGGCGAGATCTCCCTCGAGTTTCCGAAGCAGCTTTTCGCGTTTCGAGATCTCTTGTTTGACCTTCGACCGCGCCGCATTAGCCAGCGACTGAAAACCCGAGGCCTCCGATCTCGCTTGATCCTCAACATCGAGCCGTTCGGAGAGAGATCGGAGCTCCGAGAGTTTTAACGGTACCTTCTCTTTCGCTATCGCCGGTTTTTTTCGCTCGGGCGGTTCGTACATCTCTCCCGATTGCTGACCGTTGCCACGCGTCTGCCTCATCGAATCAATGATCTTCGACTCGGAATCCAATAGGAATAAATTCGCGGAGGCTCCGGTAAGTTGAGCGGCGAGGGTGTAATCGACATCATTCCCCAGATCGTCTTCCGCCCTGAACCGGAAAAGGAGAACGCGCTCGCCATCGATCTGCTCAACGGATGAGAGTTCGGCGCCGGAAAGTTGCTTTCGCATGATCAACGAGAAATTTCCGGGTGTGCCGCTCGACTTTTCCAGATCGCGAAGCTTTCGCCTGATCAAATAAACTCGAGGGTTGCCTGGTTCGGTACTTACGAAAAGGTAACGCGAATCAGGCGAGCGAAAGTCGATCGCGAGATCCGTCCTTGAGAGTTGGAAGATCTTCCCGAATCGATGCCCTTTAAGCGCAGATTCGATCTCCTTCCCGATCGCTGTTATCGTCGTCAGATCCACACGCCAAGTCTAAGTGCCAAAAATAAAAAGTCCAAGGACGAGAAATTTCGCCGTTGGACTTAGTGAAAAACAATCGTCGAGCCGATCTAATATTCTCGGATCAGGATCGTTCCCGAGAGGATATCATGCGCCGCGCGGCGTTCCTCGTTAAAGAACATAGGCAGGAAGCCGAGCCCCGCAAATGTTATCGATAGTAGGAATACGGCGGAATTGACGGCCGCCTGGTGCATCGTCGGATATGCATTCTCCTCGACGTCGACAAGCTCAAGCGAGAAGAGTCGCATCCCGAAGCTCCGGCCGAAGAATGCCAGCGAAACGGTGAGATAAAGGAACAGGACGATCGCAACCGTAGCTGCGATCGCGAAAAAACCTGAAAGCGATAGCCAGCTTCCGCCGGATAGAATAAAAGGCGAAAGCAGGATCAGGCTCGCAAAGACACCGATGATCATATCGAAAAGCCCGGCGTTGAAACGCATAGACAGCGGAGCGAGATCGTCTATTTCGTCGGTCTCGACCTCGAGCTCGAGAGCTTCGTTCTCGACCCCTAACTCGTCAACACTGAGGTGAGCAGATTCGCTACGCGCGGTCGGAGCCTCTGCTGCGGGGATAAAGCTTCGCGATGGAGCGGCCGGTTTTGTGAGCGGCGGAAGTTTGTTTGTATCGAAACCTTTCTTTTCAATTTTCAAAGGCGACACGAGCATCGGCTTCGGCGAAGGATTGACAGTTGCTTTTTGTCCCGCCGGCCGCGGCGGAGGCTCGTTCGATCGAGCGACGACGTTGAATGGAAAATTACGAGCCGGTGCAGCCTTTCCACTTGGCAGTATCGGTTGTTCGGCTACTGGTTGATTTGAAAACGCACGGCGCGATTCCTCGATCCGTTTCAGAGCGCTTGCGACCCTCGGGTTCTGATGTCCCGCGGCAGGTTGCTCATCTTCGACGTATTCAACTTTGAGCGCGTTGGCGCCACTAGTCGAACGTGGAGCGGCCTGTGGTGATTGCGTCGTGTCTATTTGCGCGTTTTCTCTCCGATTCGGCCCGACCTTCTGCCGAACAGAATTCTGAAGCTGCAGGCGCCATTCGGGCACCGTCGCTTTCTTTGTTTGAAATTCGACGAGCGTCGGACTTGTCTTCTTAGTTCGCAGATCGGCCGTTTCATACCGCGCAGCGATCGGTTTCGGCGCCTGCGGAATCGGCTTTGGCGCTTCTATTTTCACTGGTGCCTCCACCGGTTTTGGCGCTTCCATTCTTGCAGGTGGTTGATCCACGATCAAAGGCGGTTGTTCTATCGGTTTTGCCTTTGGTGTCGGGCGGCCGCTTTTCGAGGACGCCAGCTCTGCGGTCCTCGAGATCTTGGTCTCGAGTTCTTCGCGGACAGTGTCGTTTATCATCGTGCCGCATGTAAGGCAGATGGATAGAGTCGGTGCAAGATCGCGTTTGCAGACGGGACACATCATAGGCGTTTCAAGTTAGATTGGAATTGAGGAGCGCGACTCAAGGCAAATCGCAGAAATAATATCAGAGATTACTTTAAGGCGTCAACAGTAAACTGTGAAATATTTACAGTTTTCAATTACGGCCGCTAAGTGCTTTCGGCTTTTGTCTGGAGCGGACGCGACGACGGAGTTGGACCCAGGACTGATTAGCTCCAATTCAAAAGTCCTTTGTGATGGTGATACGGTGCGGATAAACTAGGAGGAAATGATTGTCGAGAACTGGCTCATCCTCCATTCAATTTTCGCGTTGGCCTGCGTCTGGATGATCTATAGACATCGAAAACTAAATTCGCGAGATACGATCCTGTGGATATTTATCTTTTTTATCTGCGCCGTCGATTGTTGCATAGGCTTAATTGTTCCGACCTACAGAATTTATTACTACATCGGCGGGTGATCTATTAAATCGAGTGAGCTACCACAGCGGC
>JANMUW010000210.1:0-4582 GCA_031392105.1 Acidobacteriota bacterium
GATCGGCCTGATGATGACTGGAGGGTGAGAAAAATGCGGAACACGGAATGCGGAATGCGGACTTCGTGAGGACAACCGATGATATAAAACTGAGGACAAAGAAATGAAAGCGACTCTCCCACAATCGCTCCCGGACACTCCACGTGTAGCCGATTTAATGAGTGAGAGCAATCAACTCACGGCAATCTGGGTCACTTCTATTAACACGGCTCGCGGCGGTAGGCGACGGCGTTAGCCGGACGAATCCCGCATTCCGCGTTCCGCATTCCGCATTTGTCTTACACGGGGACGTTTCGTTAAAATCAGGTGATACCAACAAGGACAGGAATAAAGATGACTACAGGATCAGAATCAACCGCCGCGACCGCCGGACTTAGGGGTGTAGTAGCTGCCCAGAGCTCCATCGGTGACGTTAACGGCGACGAAGGAAAATTAATCTATCAGGGTTACGACATACACGATCTGGCGGAACATTCGACCTTTGAAGAGGTCGTTTTTTTGCTCTGGAACGGGCGGTTGCCGAAACAGGATGAACTTGACGCTCTGACCTCGCAGATCCGTGCTAATTACAAAGTTCCGGGCGAGATAATCGCCGGTATGAAGTATATGCCGAAGGATGCCGATCCGATGGATGTACTCCGGACATGTGTATCGGCTCTCGATTTTTACGACAAGGATGGACACGGCACCGATCGCGAGAACGCGCACCAGGCCGCGATAAAGATCACGGGTCAGATCGGGACGCTCGCGGCGGCCTGGGATCGAATTCGAAACGGAAAAGAGGTCGTCACGCCGGACTCTTCATTAAGCATTGCCGAGAATTTTCTTTACATGCTTCGCGGCGAGAAGGCCGATGCTGAAGAAGCCCGCATGTTCGATGTCGCGCTTATTTTGCATGCCGACCATGAGCTGAATGCTTCGACATTTACGACCCGTGTTGTCGCGGGGACGCTTGCCGACATGTATGGGGCAGTCACTGCTGGTATTGCCGCATTAGCTGGCCCACTTCATGGAGGAGCGAACACGGCTGTGATGAAATCGCTGATCGAGATCGGCGACCTGGATAAGGTCGACGCATGGGTCGAGGATGCACTAGCGAATAAGAAGAAGATCATGGGTATCGGGCACGCGGTCTACAAGACGGAGGACCCGCGTGCGACCTGGCTTCGAAAATTCTCGAAGCAGATGGCCGACAAGAAAGGCGAGACGAAGTGGTACGAGATGTCACAGCGCATCGAAAACTTGATGCTCGAGAAAAAAGCAATGCATCCGAACGTCGATTTTTATTCGGCGTCGACGTATTACCTGATGGGTATCCCGCTCGATCTCTTCACACCGATCTTTGCCGTCAGCCGGATCTCGGGCTGGACCGGCCACATCCTCGAACAATACGCGAACAACAAACTGATCCGGCCGCGAGCAGAGTACATCGGAAAGCGCGATCAGAAGTATGTGGCGGTTACGGAACGGTAACGGTAAGTTGGTAAGTGGTGAATGGAAGAGGCTCCGGGTGTCCGGGGCCTTTTTGTTTGTCGGCTCCTACCGAGTCAACCGTTGCGGTGCCAGTGTAGATTGAAGTTCCGCTCCAAGTTTTGGACTCGATGCGGTATTGTTTTGGCTCATGAAACTCTCGATCATTATCCCCGCATATAACGAAGAGAACTATCTCCCCGCGACGCTGGATGCGATCAGAGCAGCGCTTACTGGCGACGCCGAGATCATCGTCGTCGACAACCTGAGCACGGATTTGACGCGCGATATTGCAGCCGCTCGCGATGCTGACGTCATTAGCGAAACAGAACGCAACATCGGCAAGGTGCGTAACACGGGTGCCGACGCGGCCTCGGGAGATGTTCTCATTTTCATCGACGCAGACTCGATCGTGCGGCCGGGTGTTTTTGAAAAGATCGTAGAAGCGATGTCGGATAAACGCTGCCTCGGCGGAAGTGCGGCGGTCGAGTACGAACCAATTGAAAATCGTCTGATTGTCGTATGGTTCATGCTCCTCTGGCCGTTCGTCGGCAAGCTGACAAAAATGCGAGGCGGTGCTCTGCAGTTCTGTCGTCCCGATGTGTTCCGCGAGCTGAGAGGTTACGACACGACGATCTACGTCGGTGAGGATATCGATTTCCACTGGCGGCTAGACCGGCTCGCCCGCGACTGCGATGCACACACTACATTCATCGAGGAGCCAAAAGTGTTGACCTCCTCCCGCCGATGGAACCGCATGGGTCTTGTGCGCCTGTTGTTCTTTACGCATCCGATCACGGTCTTCGTCGCTTGGCGGGTACGTTCCTTTTGGAAGGATTGGTACGAAGATACGATTAGGTAAATGCGCAGCGAGTCAGTCTACTACCGCGTTCTTGTTGCCGAAAAACGCGTGGTGGCATGACCTCAAGTTTTTCTCAACATCCCTTTAATAGTCTGTGATCCTCACTCCAGAAGTGAATCGTGAACCGGGAATGCCCCCACCGGCGGCACCGGCGAACGGCGCACCGATGCCTGTTATGTAACTACCCGCCGATCGGACAAGGAGGTTTGTAATGAAGAAAAGCACATGGATGCGAACCGGAAGATCTATCCGTTCGGTCATCCCCAAAGGGCCGCGCTCGTTGGCGGGGATCGCCTGCGTTGCGTTGATATTCGGGGCTGCGGGAATAGGATTGGCGGCGTATTTTCAAAGCTTCGAGATCGATACATTCGATTGGACCGGAGCCGTGCGAGTATCGACGCTGACCCACGGAGTTCCATCTAAACTAGGAGCGTTTCATGCCGAGAATCAGACTCTGAGAGGAACCCCTTTCACTCGTTGGAGTGGCTATAGCAGAACATTTCCGGCCGGTGGATATACTACGACCGTAGACGTCTACCTCGACATCTCGTCGCCATATATGACCGGTCTGACGCCCTATGCCAATGACACACGGTTCGATTTCTCGTCTGCCATAAACAATACGACCTGCGGTCACAGGCGCGATTTTGTTTTCAACGGAGGTTTCTACACTGACACGGATACCACCGGATCAGGCCCGCGCTTCGTTTTCTCGGCAAGCAACAACGCCGGGCGAGGGAATTCGTTTCCGAAGAACCCCGGTCGAATGCCGTATACGATTAATGTCGAAGGTTGGTACACATTCGAACATCGATTTAGAGATAGCGGATCCGGAATTCTTGCGGTCGATCTGACAATAAAGAATGCGGCCGGCATTCCTCTTATGACTTGGGTTCTGAGTGATGCGTCCGACGTCATCGGAAGCACGGTGGGCGGAAATCGATACGGATGGTTCGCGACGAACGAATTCCCGTATCTCGCCTTTGATAACTCCGCTTTGATCGGATTCCAGGATTACTGTGTGCCTCCGGCGAGTACACCCGGTGCAAAGGTCACCGGAGGCGGCTGGATCCCGTGGGCAGGCAACAAAGGAACGTTCGGATTGACGGCGAAGGCGGATCAGTCCGGAAGTGCAAGCGGAAATCTGACCTATCAAGATCACGGGGTGTTGGCACGTACTGTCAAAAGCACGACGATCACTTATGTCACGGTGGCCGGAAACTGTTCCGACATCGGCGGCACCGCCACGGTCAACGGCGCGGGCTCATTCGGCTTCCAGGTGCGCGTCTGTGACAACGGCGAGCCAGGCAGCAGTGATACGTTTAGCATCTCGATGAGCGACGGCTATACGGCGTCGGGAACTCTCGGCGGCGGCAACATACAGGTCCATTAGACAAGGAGGGAAAGATGAAAAGAGTTATTTGTTTGATCGTAATGATCGTCGGTATAACATCGATGACCGTCGCACCGGCGGCCTCCGCTGCGGCCTCCGCTGAAGGGACCGTTACTGGAGTCGGATCCGGCGCATTTCCAGGCCGGGCTAATTTTGCCGGGATCGACCTCAGAAGCTTTGAGATCGCCACCGGCGTTATAACTGATTCGGATGGTTCGGCCACCGGAGTCTTCTATGCCGTGCTATCCGGTCGCACGCTCCTCGGTACCGCGCGGGTCATCACGCTCGAGGGAAATGCCACGCAAGGATTAGCGACACCAGGCTCGGGCAATTTTAGCGGGCTGGCTCGCTTGGATCTCGGAGATGGGGTGCCTGCGATTTCGGGCGTGCCTTTTAATGTAGATGTGCGAGACGGCTCGATGGTCCTGACGATCCAGTCGACCGTTCTGCCTTCCGCGACGTTCAATCAGGGTGGAATGGACGTGGGCCAGTAGGGCAGAAGGCAGAAGTCCCAAGTCCCAGGTCCCTCGTCCCAAGTCCCACGGTTCCATCTTAGGACTTCCGACTTAGGACTTGGGGCCGGGGACTTAGGACTAGAGACTTAGGATTTGGCGGTAGTGGGCTACTTTGAATAGCCCACTACCGATTTTGGCCCTTCCCTTGACAGGACGGGCTTGGTTTCGTAGCATTGCAATTCGCTTCTTTGTCCGAAAGAGGCGTGTTTTTTTGATAATTGAAGTGGGTGCGGCGTGCAGTTGCGGTGTAGAATTAACAAAGTTTAGGGCACGTACGTCAATTGGTAGACAGCCTCCCTTACAAGGAGGAAGTTAGGGGTTCGAGTCCCTTCGTGCCCACCA
>JANMUW010000217.1:0-4783 GCA_031392105.1 Acidobacteriota bacterium
GTCCGACTGCACAAGTCCGCTAGCCTGAAATGTTGTCGCAGATTCTTCCTGCTTGGTCACGCCCATTGGGTTAGATGATTTTCAGACAAAAGCTGCCTGATAGCAATCCACACTATATGCCTCTGTGATAATATCTTTTACTCGCATCTATAGAGCTTTTGAATCGAAAGGGCCGGTGCTTCGGCTCTTTTTACGCAAATGGATAAATTTTTGGTTCGAGGCGGGCGACCGCTCAATGGAAAGATCGAGATCGGCGGCGCAAAGAACTCCGCGCTGCCATGCCTGGCCGCGACTTTGCTCACCGCCGAAACGGTCACGCTTCATAATGTTCCATACGTAAAAGATCTGATCACGCAGCGGCGTTTGCTCGAAGACCTCGGAGCGACCGTACTGACTCCGGAGCTCCGGACGCACAAGGTTACGGCGAATAACGTCCAGCTTTTCGAGGCTCCGTATCATCTGGTGAAAACCATGCGGGCGAGTGTTCTCGCGCTCGGTCCGCTGCTCGCGAGATTCGGCCAGGCGAAGGTGAGCTTGCCGGGCGGCTGCGCGATCGGGACCCGTCCAATCGATCTGCATCTCAAGGCATTCGAGCAACTCGGTGCGACCGTCTCGCTTGAATCGGGTGATGTTGTTGCGCGGGCTCCGAAAGGACGGCTTGTCGGAGCTGACATCTCCTTTGAGAAAGTTACCGTCACGGGAACCGAGAATGTGATGATGGCCGCCTCGCTCGCCGAAGGCAAGACGGTTATTCACAATGCGGCACAGGAGCCTGAGATCGAAGACCTCGCCGAGCTTTTGAACAAGATGGGCGCTCGGATAAATGGCGCCGGCACCGCAACGATGGAGATCGACGGCGTGGAAGCTCTTGGCGGTGCTCAGCACACGATCATTCCAGATCGAATCGAGACTGGTACATTCATCGTCGCCGCCGCGATCACGGGAGGCGAGCTCGAAGTCAAAGGATGTAACCCGGATCATATCCGCGCCGTCATCAGGGAGTTGCTAGCGGCGGGCGTCGATATTGAGGAACTGAATCCGAGTACCCTCTTAGTGAAACGCTCGAGCGGAGGTTTGAAGGCGAATGATGTGACGACCGAGCCGCATCCTCTTTTCCCGACCGACATGCAAGCTCAGTATATGGCGCTCATGACGCAAGCCGAGGGAACATCAAAGATCACTGAAACAATTTTTGAGAATCGTTTCATGCACGCCTCGGAACTTATCCGCATGGGGGCCGATATCAGCATCTCGGGAAACACGGCGACGGTTCGCGGGCCAAGACAACTCGCTGGCGCACCGATCCAGGCTTCCGACCTTCGAGCGTCCGCGTCACTGGTTCTCGCGGCCCTTTGTGCGTCCGGCGAAACCATGATCGACCGCGTGTACCACATCGACCGGGGTTACGAAACCATCGTCCGGAAGCTGCGTTCTATCGGCGCCGACATTGAGAGGATCACGGATAATCTGGCGACTGAGGAAGAGGCAATAAGCAATCGGCAATAAGCAGGAAGCAACTAGCGGCGTGTTGCTGACTTCTAAACGCTAGCCGGCGAAACTATGAAGGTGGACGACTGCATTTTCTGCAAGATCGCGGCGGGAGAGATCCCGTCGAAACGTGTCTTCGAGGACGAGGTATGCGTGGCGTTCGACGACCTGAGTCCGCAGTCTCCGACGCACATCCTAATTATCCCGCGCGAGCATGTCGACTCGCTCGATAAAGCGGAGAGTGGGGACAAAGACACGCTCGGACATTTGCTACTGTCGGCGGCCGCGATCGCTCGCGAAAAGGGATTCGCGGAAGATGGTTATCGCGTCGTAATTAATACAAACTCGGACGGTGGGCAGACCGTATTTCATTTGCACGTTCATCTCCTCGCCGGACGTCCTTTCGTGTTTCCTCCCGGATGAACCACCCAGATTTTTCAATGCGAAGATTGCTTCTTACTGCAGGCCTAATGTCTCTACTCGTCTCGGCCAGTTGCTCGTGGCGCTCGGCTTCGGATGAAGCGAATCAGAACGCAAATACTGGGACCGATCTTTCCCAAGTCAGCGACGCCGACCGTGCGCTTGCCGAAGGCAATACGTTTTTGGATACGGGAGAAACGGACAAGGCGATCGACGCGCTCAGCCGGGCCGTGAAACTAAATCCGGATCTTGCCGAAGCATGGTTCAAATTAGGCATCGCGTATGGGCTGGCAGAAAAACGCGACGAGACACTCGAGACCACGGAAAACACCAACAGCTCGGAATCAGATAAAAAGCCCACGAAGACCAACTCGGAAAAAGCTTTCGAGAAAGCGGTTGCGGCCTACAAGAAGTTGATCAATTCAAACGGTAACGACGACGTTGCGTACTTTAATCTTGGCCGAGCGTACAACAAACTCAATGAAGATGAAGATGCAGCAAAGGCATTAAAGCAGGCTGTGAAGCTAAAGCCGGATGACACCGAATATCAAACGGAGCTCGGTGCGATCCTCATCAAGCTCGCCCAGTATCATGAGGCGATCCCACCCTTGAAGAAGGCCCTCGAACTCGATCCCGAAAACATCCGTGCCCAGGAGCTCCTCGAAGATGCGCAAGCGGGGCGCAGCCGTGTGAATTATTCGTCGACCCCGAAAGAGGATAAGAAAAAGGACGACAACTCCAATACAAACTCGAACACTTCCGGACCGGCTGGGAATATAAAGGTTCCGCCACCGACGCCGGATCCTGCTTCGGTTCGCCCACGTCCATCACCATCCCGGCCGTCAAGGCCGTAAGATTGTGATCCGCTGAACATTGTGGCACCAGACTTGCGAACCTGACCCGCAGGCGAACGCTAGGTGTATTAAATAGTTCCAGCGGATTTTTTGGCCGGGTGATGTATGAAATCGAAAGTTTTAGTGGTTGAGGATTACGAAGATACAAGGGAATTCATGAAGTTCCTGCTTCAGGATTACGGTTTTGATGTCGCCGAGGCGACCAATGGTTATGAAGCGGTCGAGGCCGTAAATCGTCAGGTTCCAGACCTTATCTTGATGGATATCTCGATGCCCGGGATGGATGGACTGACCGCCGCACGCATGATCAGGAAGCAAAAAAGCGCCCAGAAAACACCGATCATCGCCATCACGGCGTACGGTGAGGCCGCACAGCGAAAGGCGATCGAAGCGGGCTGCGACGCTTCGCTGAGCAAACCCATCGATTTTGACGACCTAGAACCTGTACTAGCTCGATACTTATCGAAATAAAACCGCACACAATTTTTCCTGATAGCAGAATCTCCTCGTCGGGACTTTTTGCGCCCAAATGCTCCCGAAATCTCCTGATTCGTACCAAAATCGCCAGCAGCCAACTTGGATATTCTCAAAGCTCGCAATCTGGCTTTGCGTCCAAACGCCACACGGAACCCGAGCTGTGTATCAACTTGACATTGACTTGGCCACCCTCCACATTAGGCTTGACCCGCAATGAAGATCGAACTCGACAATCCTCAAGCCGCTCTTTCACTTGAGCGGAAGATCAAAATGCACGAAGCCCGCGAGGGCATCATTACCCGTCTCGCCCGCGATCTGCCGACCAATATCGAACTTGAGCGTTTCCTAAACGTAGTCGTGTCCGAGATCGGACGGATGCTTGAGGCGGATAGGTGCGACCTCCTCCAGTTGTTTGAGGACAAGGAGCTTCGGATCAGCCACGAATGGCGCCGCGACGATAAGATCCCCTCAAGTCTCGGCACCGTCATCCCGATCGATCGTAAGCGCTTGAGTGAGCAATTTGACGTTACAAAACCTATCCGCATCAACGATACGTCAAAATCAAAAGATGCAACATTGAAGTTTTTTGCAAAAGCACTCGGAACCCGTTCGCTGCTCGTGATACCGATCATGCTTAGCGGCGATATGCTCGGCCTGCTCGGATTACACGACACGCGTCACCCGCGCGAATGGCATGATGAGGAAGTCAGTTTTCTCGAATCGATCGCGCAGCAACTTGCCATCGGTTATCGATACACCAGTCTCTACGTCGCGCAGGAACAGGAATCGAAGCGGACGAATGCGCTTCTCGAGATCGCGAATACCCTAAACTCGCACGCAGACTTTAACGAAGTTTCCGCGCGTGCCCTTGAGCGAGCGATCAGCCTGGTCGGGGCAGATTATGGTGCGCTCGGTGTGCTTGACGAGACCGGCAAGCGCATCTCGCTGGCGTCATTCAAATCGGCCGAAGGTATCAAACCGAAACGCGTTCTGAAGATCGTCGAAGACCACGGCAAGTCGATGAAGATCGACACGTTTCCGGCCGTCGGTGAACTGATACGCGATGGGAAAACAATCTCGGTCAGCGACACACAGCTGCCGTTTGCATTACGCGTCATCTTCAACACGCAGCGGGTTTCTTCCAGCGACAGACCTGCCGCAAAGGCGGTTTCCTCGACGCTCGGCTCGCGCCCCGTGGTTTGCAGCAGGTCGCGGGTCACGGTGCGGACGCGGCTCATCGTTTCGATCATGTGGACCGGCAACCGAATTGTCCGGCTCTGGTCGGCAATCGCCCGGGTGATCGCCTGGCGAATCCACCACGTGGCATAGGTGCTGAACTTGAACCCGCGGCGATACTCGTACTTGTCCACCGCTCGCATGAGGCCCGTGTTGCCTTCCTGGATAAGGTCGAGGAAGCTCATGCCGCGGTTGCGGTACTTCTTGGCGATCGAGACGACGAGCCGCAAGTTGCCGGCAGAGAGGACCCGTTTGGCTGCGTCGTAGCTTTCGTGGTACCGCTCGGTCTGGTTAACGCGGCGGGTGAG
>JANMUW010000224.1:0-3025 GCA_031392105.1 Acidobacteriota bacterium
GTCTCCCGTCTCCCGTCTCCGCCACAGTGCGGTAAAATACCACCGTGTCGTTTCCAGATCCTCAGATTCATGAATTCCCAGAGTGGGTATTGTTCGAAGATTATTTCTACTACTCGCGGGATATCGTCAGTTTTGGCGACAAACTCACGGTCGATAATCTTCGGATTGCGTATCGACTTGGAATATTTCCGTGGCACGTGGATGGGCTCCCGCTTCCTTGGTACTGCCCCGAGAAGCGAGCGATCCTGGAATTTTCCGAACTGCACATACCGAAAAGTCTCGAGAGGGCGCAGCGAAAAAATCAATTCGCGTTCACAATCGACAAGGATTTCAGAAGCGTTATCGAGAACTGCTCACACGTTGTACGCGCCGGCGAGAACGGCACCTGGATAACGGATGAGTTCATTGACGTATACTGCGCACTTCATAACGCGGGAATGGCGCACAGCATCGAAGCGTGGGATGCGCAAAATAACCTCGTCGGCGGTCTATATGGTGTCGACGCCGGGGGCGTCTTTTGCGGCGAATCGATGTTCCACAAAACCTCAAACGCTTCGAAGTTGGCGCTACTTTTCCTCATCGATCATCTCAGGGGCCGAGGCGCGACGTGGATTGACGCACAGGTGATGACGCCGCACATCAAGTCGCTCGGTGCGAAGGAAATTCGCAGGAGAGAATTTCTGAGAAAATTGAAAGAGGCTCATGAGTTTGAGTTGGATTTGTTCGGCGGGACACTTTAATCGAGCTCCTCGGTAGGGGGAAGGAATGGACGAAAGACTACGACATCATATTTTAGAACTGTTGGAGGGAAAGTTTGCGCACATTGATCTCGAAACGGCTGTAAGCGGCTTTCCTATTTCTGAGATCAATACACGATTGGATGGCTCGCCGCATACTGCATGGGAATTGCTGGAACATATCCGTTTGGCCCAGTGGGACATACTGAAATTTAGCCGCGACGCGAAACATGTTTCACCCGATTTCCCGGACGGCTATTGGAACAAGGCCGCCGCTTCGCCGAAGGACTGGAAAAGATCTATCGCGCAAGTTCTTGCTGATCTGGAAGCGATGCGAGAGCTGGTCTCAGATAAGGACATTGACCTCTTCGCGCAGATTCCCCACGGAGACGGCCAGACAATTCTCCGCGAAGCGTTGCTCGTTGCCGACCATAACGCTTATCATCTCGGGCAATTTATGTTGCTCAGGCGTATGCTGGAAAAACAGTAGATCCATGCCGCATCGTCAACGAAAGAACGTACGACCCGGAACGAACGTCGCGATCGTGCTCAAGCAGGACCAGCGAACCGGTCGCGAGACGATTGGCGTGGTCAAAGATCTTCTGACAAAATCGCCGACACATCCGCACGGGATCAAAGTGAGACTCGTGGACGGCCAGATCGGGCGCGTGCAAAAAATTCTAAACAGTGAGGGGGAAACAGAACCATGACAGGTCGATTCCTGGTATACGGGGCAAATGGTTACACGGGCGAATTGATCACGCGATACGCTGCCGAGCGCGGAATGAAACCGATCCTCGCCGGACGAAATGCGATCAAAATCGAAGAGCTTGCGAAGAAACATCACCTCGACTACCGGGTTTTCGCTCTCGACGAAACATCTCGGCTTGATGGCGCTCTTCAGGAGGTCGACCTGGTCCTGCATTGCGCCGGGCCGTTCTCGATCACGTCGCGTGCCATGGCCGAGGCGTGTCTTCGAAACAAGAAGCACTACACCGATATCACGGGTGAGATCTCGGTCTTCGAATCGATGGCCGCGCTCGACGATAAGGCAAAGGCATCTGAGATCATGGTAATGCCCGGTGTTGGTTTCGACGTTGTTCCGTCAGACTGCCTTGCACGACATTTGAAGGATCGACTTCCATCGGCCACCCATCTGTCGTTGGCGTTTTATGGAATGGGGCGCATCTCGCACGGGACGCAAGCGACAATGACGATGAACGTCGGGCGCGGTGGTGCGATCAGAAAAGATGGAAAGATCACACCGGTGGTCGCGGCATGGAAATCGCGGGAGATCGATTTTGGCGAAGTGCAGAAGTTGGGCGTGACGATCCCGTGGGGCGATGTTTCGACGGCTTACTATTCAACCGGGATACCGAACATTGAAGTCTTCACGGTCATGCCGAAGCAAAATTTGAAAATGCTGAAGATGAGTCGCTATCTCGGCTGGCTGCTTGCGACAAAGCCGGTTCAGGATTATCTGCAAAAACAAATTCCGCCCGGCGGGCCGAGCGACGAGGAACGTGAAAAAGGCAAGACTCTCCTTTGGGGCGAAGCTTCGGACCTCAACGGCAATCGCGTCGTATCGAGAATGCAGGGCCCCGAGGGCTATACGATCACCGCCATCGCGGCACTCAACATCGCGCAAAAAATTCTCGACGGTAATTTCACACCCGGATTTCAAACGCCTGCCAAAGCTTATGGAGCTGATCTGGTGTTGGAGATCGAGGGTGTCGTGCGTCAAGACGTTCCATAGCGCGCTAACCAGACACATTATGCGATGGTTACGCGAAGAAGGGGCCGTTCGGAACACTCCGAGACGGCCTTTTTGCTGTTATTTAGGCTACTCCACGCCGAGATTCACGCCGGAGTACACGGCGAACAAAGACGGAATAAAAACGGAATGACGGGCACAGCGATTCCGGGTTAGAATGCCGGCAAATTGCTCATTACCTACTTGGGCAGAAAGATTCGCACTCTCGACGGCTCATAGGCAAAGAGGATCTCCCTTCATTGCGAATAATCCAATAAGGAGCGGATATGAATTGGAAGAGCGCGTTTGTCTTTGTTTTGTTAGCTCTATCGTTTGCGCCTGGGTTTCATGGTCAGTCTCAGCGAGTCGGTCCGAAGTTCTCCGACTGGGCGCCGGTCGTTCAGCTTCCTCCCCCGATTAATTCGGAATACGACGATCAGGCCGCAGTGCTCTCCAGAGATCGGAGAAGAAGACAAAGGACAATCCGGCAACACCCAGCAGGGCCGCATTGATTCCGCCCGCGATCCAGACGGAG
>JANMUW010000489.1:0-9329 GCA_031392105.1 Acidobacteriota bacterium
GATTCACTAAAATCGACCTCGTTCGCCGCCCGGTAAATATCCGCCACCCCTGCGTGGATCGAAATGCCATGCGTTTCGACAAAATCGTACTCGGACAAAAATTCGTCGATCAACATTGCTTGTACCTAAAACAGCTCGTGAGGTGATCATTCACCATGCCCGTCGCCTGCATGAATGCGTACATGATCGTCGATCCGACAAAATTGAACCCGCGCGTCTTCAAGTCCTTGCTGATCGCGTCCGAGACTTCGGTGGTTGCCGGAATCCGCGCATGGCCATTCCACTTATTCACGATCGGCTTCCCATCGACGAACGACCAGATGTATTTGTCGAACGAACCGAATTCTTTCTGCACTTTCAAAAATGCTTTGGCATTCGAAACCGCAGACGCGATCTTCAGTCGGTTGCGAATAATCCCCTCATCTTGCAACAGCTTCTCGATCTTCTTGTCGGTGTACCTCGAAACTTTGTTCACGTCGAATCCGTCGAACGCCTTTCGATAATTCGCGCGTTTGCGAAGTATGGTGTCCCAGCTTAACCCGGCTTGTGCGCCTTCAAGAATCAGAAATTCAAACAGTCGCCGGTCGTCATGCAGCGGCACACCCCACTCTTCGTCATGGTAGCGGATCGCGAGATCGTTACTTGGCCATGTGCAGCGTTTCATATATTACGTCCGCTTCAAGGTGATCAATAAAACGCAGAGATCGCGGAGTACGCAGAGATATTTCTTATGCCTCCGCGATCTCCGCGGTCTCTGCGTTAAAGAATAAAAAGACTTCAATTCACACCGGGAAACCCTCCGCCTCGGTCACACGCTTTGCCTGCCGGATGTGCCGCTTCGTGTGCTCAACGAGGACCGTGTACGCGTCATCGAGCCGGTACGTAAATACCGCGAGGAACGGAGAGGTGACAATCGTCTTCTGCCTGTCCGCGCCGGCGCATGATTCCACCATCCGATTAACTTCGTCGACGTGCGACGCGAATCGTTCGACGATGTCCCCGCTGATATCGCTCGGCGGCACGATCCTATTCGACGGAGCCTTTGCCTTTTTTGAATCTTCCGAAACGGCCCTGATCAGAAATCGCCCGAAGAAGCCGGTCAGCGGTGAGAACCTTTCTATGAAATTATTCTTTCGCTCTCCGCTCGCGACCTTCTTAAACTCCGGATAAAACTCGTGGTTCGTCTTGATGATATGCTCAAGGCACTGCCCGACGCTCCAGCTCTTCTCGCCCGGCTTCCAGTTTAGTTGCTCAGCGGAAAAGCCCCCGAACGTTGCACGAGTATCATCGGCGACTTCTTTTAGCGCCGAGGTAATTCCAGTTATTCGTTCGTCCATCTCTTACTCCTTCTTCCTCTGCGATCTTTGCGAGCTCTGCGTGGAACTCTTCTCACGCAGAGCTCGCAGAGACCGCAGAGAAGAAATTAGTTCCTTAACGGCTTGCCCGTCTTCAGCATCGCCGCGATCCTCTCTTGAGTCTTTCTCTCGCCACAAAGCGAAAGAAAAGCCTCGCGTTCGAGATCGATCAAGTACTGCTCGGAAACGTAAGCCTGATGATTCATGTTTCCGCCGCTCATGATGTACGCCAGTTTCTTTCCGATCAGCACATCGTGATCGGAGACGAATCCGCCGCGCGACATCATGTGCAACGCCAGCTTCATTGCGGCCTGAGCGGACTCACCCAAGACGAGAATGTCGGTTCGTTCGACCGGCTGAACATAGCCCGATGCATCGAGATTAAGGACGTCTTGTTTCGAATCGGCGATCAGGCGATCGCCGTTCATTGATATCGAATCAACGTCACGCAAGAATCCAAAACTTCGCGCTTCCTGACCAGACGTCGCGACCTTACCCATACCGAGCAATTCAAAAGTCTTCTTCAGGAAAGCTAGCGGATCCGCATCAGGAACTTTCGCTGCGGCGTCCATCGCACGCATCGTCATTTCTTTAGTGCCACATCCGGCCGGGATCAAACCGACGCCGACCTCAACCTGCCCCATATACGTTTCGCCCGCGGCCCGGACACGATCGCCGTGCATCGAGATCTCGCATCCGCCGCCGAGCGTCAATCCGTACGGCGCGGTGACGACCGGCTTCGCCGAATATCTCAGCCGCATGATCGTCTTCTGCAAGCCAGCGACCATCATGTTGATGTCGTCCCACTCTTCTTCCTGAGCCGCGAGTAGAAGCATCATCAAGTTCGCACCGGCGGAAAAATTCCCACCCTGGTTACCGACAACCAATCCCTTGAAATTCTTCTCGACCTCGTCGATCGCGAAGTTCATCATCTGAACGGTGTCGCCGCCGATCGAGTTCATCTTCGAATGGAATTCGATACAAGCGACGCCGTCACCGAGATCGATCAGCGACGCACCCGGATTCGATTTGATGACACCTGTTCGTTCCTTTAACGACTTGAGAACGAGTACCCCAGGCTGCTCTGCAACTGGCCTATATCCGCCATCGACCAGATCGTAGTAAGATCTCTGTCCCTTCTCGGTCTTGTAGAAAGTCTCGGCTCCGGACTCAAGCATCTTTTCGACATTAGCCGGAACGGTATGGCCTTCTTTCTTCATCCGCTCGACCGATTCGCGGACACCGATCGCATCCCAGGCTTCAAACACGCCGATCTCCCATCCGAATCCCCACTTGAGCGCGTTATCAACCTCGACGATCGTGTCCGCAATCTCAGGAATTCTATTCGCGGCGTACCGCGAGATACGCGACGAGGTCTTCCAAAGAAACTCACCGACTCGATCATCGCCCCAGACCAGAGACTTGACGCGCTTCGGAAGGTCTTCGATTCCCTTCGCTGCGTCGAGCGATGGGAATTTCGTCTTTGCCTGCGCCTTGTATTCGAACGCCTTGAGATCGAGTTCGAGGATCGCGCGATTTCCCGCGGCGTCAGTGGACTTCTTGTAGAAACCACCTTTCGTTTTATCTCCGAGCAGCTTCTTCTCGAGCATCTGCTCGATCACATCCGGGATCTGGAACGCTTCGCGGTCCTCGTCTTCGGGGATCGCCGGATACAGATTCTTGTTGACGTGCACAAGCACGTCCAGCCCGACGAGATCGGATGTACGAAATGTCGCCGACGACGCATGCCCGATCGCCTTACCCGTAATTTGATCGATCTCGGTCGGCGTGAATCCCATCGCGATCATCTCGTGGACCGTGGCCATCATTCCGAAGGTGCCGACGCGATTCGCAATAAAGTTCGGACGGTCCTTTGCCGGGACGACACCTTTACCCAAACGCTGGTTCAGGAATCCCGACATCTTGCACGCGAGTTCGCCGTTCGTCCACTCGGTCGGGATAAGCTCGACAAGCTTCATGTAACGCGGCGGGTTGAAAAAGTGGACGCCGACAAAGTGGGATTTGAAATCGTCGGAAAAAGGTTCGGCGATCGACCTGATCGGAATACCGCTTGTATTCGTCGCGATGATCGCGCCCGGCTTGCGGTTCCTTTCGACTTCGGCAAAGACCTTGTGCTTGATATCGAGATTTTCGACGACCGCTTCGATCACGAGATCGCAATCCTTCAACTTCACCAAGTCGTCCGAAAAGTTTCCGAGCGAGATGAGCTTTGCATTGTCGGCCAGCATGAATGGCGCCGGCTTCAGCTTCTTCGCCGCCTCGAACAGTGAAGCTACGATCCGGTTCTTGACCTTCGGGGAGTCGAGAGTCAGACCCTTTCCTTCTTCGTCGGGCGTCAATTCACGCGGTGCGATGTCGAGCAAAAGCGTTTCTATCCCCGCATTTGCTAAGTGAGCGGCAATGCCGGCCCCCATTGTTCCGGCCCCCAGAACAGCGGCCTTTCTAATATTCATAATGGTTTGCGAACTTCTCGAAATGATTGAATTTTCGAACGGAAGTATAACTGAATGAGTATTCATTCAGCAACTCGATCGCGTACAAAGGAGGGGTGTTCGGCGTTTCGCGGACTGAGCGGTCTTTTTCCAACTTCACGAGAGCAAATTGACACGACGAAAAAACACCCCTCCTTACGAAGGAGGGGTGTCGGCGCTTCGCCGACGGGGTGGTTCTTTTCCAACTTCAAGAAAGGAATTTGAGACCAAGAAAAACTCCCCCAACATACGAAGGGTGTCGGCGCTTCGCCGCGGGGCGGTTCTTTTCCAACCTTATGCAAAGGTTGATGACACCAAGAAAAACTCCCCTCACGAAGGAGGGGTGTCGGAGCTTCGCCGACGGGGTGGTTCTTTTCCAACGTTACGAAAGCAAATTAACATCAAGAAAAACTTCCCTCCTAGGGGGGTGTCGGCGTTTCGCCGACGGGGTGGTTCTTTCTCAACCCTTACGAAATGAAGATTACCCAAAAAAAATTCTCTCATACAAAGGGGGAGAGGTTTGGTTGTGAAAGACCACCCCGTCAGCCGAAGCGGCTGCCACCCCTCCTTTGTAAGGAGGGGAATTTTTTTGTTTGGGTCATCTTCTCTTCATCAAAACAAATTGTGCTCTAAGGGGCTTCGCCGAGGGGGTTAGTTTTTTCCCAATCTTCGAAATGAAGAATTCGCCGTGGTCCATCGCATCTCCGGTTCAATCGCTCTCTCGATGGACATGGTTTAGAACTCTTTAGATTGATTTACAGAAATCCATTGACGCAAGTTCGGAAATCGTCCGATACTTCCACCGATCAAACAAAGCAAGCTTTTCTCTAAGGAATGGGCACCTACGTCCCACGGTCTCTGCTTTGCTCGTTCATTGTCGAAAAATCAAAACAAAAGAGGAAACAGTTATGAAATCTCTCCACTTCGTTCTATTCGTTTCTCTATTGTCTGCCACGGCGGTCCTCGCCCAAAATCAGACTTCCACAACAACAGATGCGTCGGCATCTATGGCCAGTAAATCGAAAGCAAAGCGCGGCCCAGTCTTTCGTGCGAACAAGGACCAAGTTATAGCCGCCCAGAACATGCTCAGGACGAAAGGATCGTACTCAGGCGAGGCGACGGGAAAACTTGACGCCGCGACGCGTGAATCCATAAAAGGCTATCAGAAGGACAACGGCCTTCGGGCGACCGGAACACTCAACCGAGCGACGCTTGAAAAGATGGGGATCCAGTTGACCGAAAAACAGAAGGCACAACCTGTGTCGTCTAATTCATACGCTTCGGCCGGGAAGGCGAAGTCAAAGTCCGCCGCGTCCGGTGATGGCGAAAGTTCAAAACGCGCCGTCTTTCGGGCCACAAAGGAGCAGATCATCGAGGCGCAGCGTCTATTGAAAACCGGAGGTATGTACACCGGCGACGAAACGGGAAAACTCGATGACACGACCCGCGAAGGATTGAAAAAATACCAGGAGGCGAAAGGTTTGAAAGCGACCGGAACGCTGAATCAGCTAACACTCGAGAAAATGGGCATCGCCCTGACCGACAGTCAAAAAGGCCGTGACGACACGCGGTGACGCGGTTTGTACCAGCAGCATGTGCGCGGCCGGATCAGCAACGCACGGCCGTGCACTTCTCTTGGATGTTGCTGGTATAATCCGCACCATGAAAACCATTCTTCTATTCACGGCCTTTTTAATTTTTGCAGCTCCGGCATTCGCCCAATCGGCGAATGAAGTGGCAAAGATCAAGACCGGCATTATTGCGGTCATGGACGAGCAGGCGGCCGCGTGGAATCGCGGTGACGTCGACGCCTTTATGCGCGGATATTGGAACTCCGGCGAATTGGTCTTCGTTTCCGGAGACGGCGTGACTCGCGGCTGGCAGCCAACGCTCGACCGGTATAAGAAGAATTACAATTCACGCGAAAAGATGGGAGCGCTGAAATTCAGCGACCTGGAGATAAGCGTGCTTTCGAAGAATGTGGCCTTGGTTCTCGGCAGCTGGTCGTTGACGCGAGCGAGCGACAATCCAAAGGGCAAATTCACGCTCATCTTTCGGAAGATGAACGACGGCTGGCGGATAGTGCACGATCACACTTCGTGACAGAAATCGGAACAAATCCGATTATGAATGCGTTTGTGAATCTGCCTATGCGACATACATTGATCTTCGGTTTTCTAATACTAACTTTTGCGGCCAATGGTGCGACGGCCCAAACGGCTGATGCGCAGAAACCAGGCTACGAACGGATTGCTGCAGATCCATCGAAAAAATTCTCTTACCCGTATTATCTTTACGTTCCGGATGAGATCCGCTCGGCGGACGCCAGAAAGCAAAAGCACACGATTCTCGTCCTCCCGAATAATACGGGTAAGATCTCGGACGATTTTGCCGTGCACGAGGCAGACGTCAAGAAGCGAATGGCCCAGGTTCCGGCGATCGCTTCGCTTCTGAAAGTCGCGGTCCTCATGCCGGTCTTTCCGCGGCCCGAGACCGATTGGCGGATCTACACGCAGGCTCTGGATCGCGATTCGATGGTGACGGACAAAAAGGAATATCAGAGGCTCGATCTGCAGTTGATCGCGATGATCGACGATGCACGTAACCGGCTAGCAAAGCAAAAATTGAAAGTCGACAAGCGTATTCTCCTGAACGGATTTTCCGCTCAGGGAATGTTTGCGAATCGTTTTGCTTTCCTGCATCCCGGTCGCGTTAAAGCCGCTGCGATCGGTTCACCCGGCGGATGGCCGATCGCGCCGGTCGCACGTTACAAAGACAAAGAGCTTCGCTACCCGATCGGCGTTTCGGACCTTCGCCGTGTCTCTGGTAAGGATTTAGATCTGCAGAAATTGCGAAAGGTCGCGCTCTTCATATTCCTCGGAGACAAGGACGACAATGATTCGGTTATCTTCGGCGATTCGTACGATCAGGAAGACCGCGACATCATCCTTCCGCTCTTTGGTCAAAAACCTGTCGATCGGTGGAACGTCGTCCAGTCGCTCTATCGCGAGGCCGGCCTCAACGCAGAGTTCAAACTCTATCCCGGCGTAGAACACACCGTGACGCCGGCAATGCGCGACGACATTCGGGCGTTTCTTCTAAAACACCGCTGACGGAATGCAACTTGCTGATATGCCCCCGACTGTTCAAAAACAAGACACATGAGGGATATATGGCAAGTACAAAAGAATCAATTGAAAAAATTCGCGAACTAACTCACGGAATCGACTTTTGCATGCTCACGACGATGGACGGTGGGTATCTTCGCAGTCGGCCGATGTCGACGCAGGAGTTCGAATTCGACGGCGACCTCTGGTTTTTTACGAGTGACAACACGCACAAGATCAGCGAGATCGAAAAGGATCCTCGCGTATGTGCTGCTTACTCAAATCCCGACGACAACACTTATCTTTCGGTCTCAGGCAAGGCGGAAGTTGTTAAGGACCGGTCGAAGATCGAAGAGCTTTGGAGCCCCATACTGAAGGCGTGGTTTCCGGAAGGCCTTGATGATCCGCATCTTTGTCTGCTGAAGATACCGGTCGAGCAGGCCGAATATTGGGACGCTCCGTCGAGCAAGCTCGTACAGCTATTCGGGATGGTTAAGGCGATCGCGACCGGTCAGGAAGCAGACTACGGCGAGAACAAAAAGATATCGCTTTAGTCTCGGGCTGGTACTAAATGAAAGGAGTATCGGATAATGGCGGCAGTCATTATCCGATTTTTTTTGGAGCATCTATGAAGAAACAAGTCCTTTCGATCATTGTTCTACTAGCAGCCTCGTTACTCGTTTCCGCTCAGCCGTACTCGATCCAGCAATATCTAAATATAAAATCCGCGGGTTCACCTTCGCTATCGCCGGATGGCAAGCGCATGGCTTATCTGACGAACGTGACCGGCACCTCGCAGATCTGGATGATGGATCTCCCTTCGGGTACACCAAAGCAGCTTACAAATTATGACGACAACATCGGTTTCGTGCGATGGCTGCCGGATGACAGTGGCCTGATTTTTGGGAAGGCTCGCGGCGGTGACGAGAATACGCAGTTCTTCTGGATGAAGACGGATGGCAGCGGCGTCCGTGAACTGACAAGCGATCCGAAGATCCGCCACAACTTCGCCGAAGTTTCATTCGATGGGAAAACGATTTACTACACGTCAAACAAGCGAAATCGCACTTTCTTTGATGTGTATTCGATGGACATGGCAACAGGCAAAGAAACTTTGCTTAACCAGTACGACGGCAATGTAGATGTCGCGGCCGTCGAAGAGAATGGAAGGAAATTAGTTGTTTCGAGAGACGGAATCGAGAAGAGCCTCGACAACGACCTTTACCTCGTCGACGTCGAGACAAAAAAGGAAGTTCATCTCACTCCCCACACCGATGCATCCGAGTTTGGCAACGTACACTTTCTCGCTGACGGTCTGCTCTATACGACGAATGACAAGCGCGAATTTCAGGGTCTCGCGCAAGTGCGGCAGAAGAACGCCGCCGGCGAAGATTGGAGCGAAGCGAATCGTGAAACAAGAATCGTCCACGAGGCCGCGTGGGACATCTCCGGCGTCGAGATGCAGCCATACGGCAGCGTGATCGCGTACACCGTCAATCGCGAAGGCTTCTCCGAGATTTGGCTTCGAAAATTCGAGACGGGAGGCAAACCGCTCATTGCCACCATCGCGAAGACGGCGGAACGGATCGACACTCTTCCAGCACGAGGGATTGTCGGGGGGATGACGCTGTCAAAGGACCAGAGCAAGCTTGCGTTTTCGTTCAGTTCCTCAAAACACAACGGCGACATCTGGCTTTACGACCTGAAAAGTCGCGTGCTAACACAGATTACACATAGCAACCGTGCCGGCATTCCGCAGAAATCTTTCATCGCACCGGAGCTGATAAAGTTCAAGAGCTTTGACGGACTCACGGTAAGTGCGTGGTATTACAAACCACCGGGATTCGTCTCAAAGACCGTAACTTCGCCCAACACCACCGCGCCGGTTGCGGCGGCACCGCCTTCGCCACCGACGCCTTCTGATCCCGAGTTGATTGTTAGGATCAAAGAGAAAGGAAGACAGCAAATATCCTTCAACGGACATACGGTTTACATTGATGGTTATCCCGTCATCGTCAGCGTTCACGGCGGCCCCGAAAGTCAGGAGCGGCCCGGATTTAATCCTCTGTATCAATATTACCTCTCGCGCGGTTATGCCATTCTCGCACCCAACGTCCGTGGCTCTACGGGTTATGGAAAGGTTTACACACATCTTGACGATGTAAAGAATCGCGAAAATTCGGTCACGACGGCGCCGACCCCACACCGGCCGAGGCCGCGCAGAACGAGCTCAGGCACGGCGTCGGGTCCGCGGTCGAGGCAGTGACGGCGCGGCCGTACGGCGGGTTCTTCCTCCGCCCGGAGGTCATCGGCGACGCCGACCAGGTCCAGGCGCTGGCGACGCAGCTGCACGACGCCGGGGACGCGCCCGACGG
>JANMUW010000434.1:0-8280 GCA_031392105.1 Acidobacteriota bacterium
CACTGACTGTAATGTTCACTGTCGCCGATGCACCGTCGGCACCGTCCGAGATCGTGTAGCTGAACGAGTCCGAACCAAAGAAGTTAGCGTTCGGCGTATAGCTCAGATTCGTGCCGTTGTTGACGACCACGCCGTTGGATCCGTTTGTCGCAGCCGTGATCACAAGCGTCGACGGACCATCGCCACCCGTATCGTCGTTCGTAAGAACGTTGATAACGTTGTTGACGCTGTCCTCCGCGACAGTTGCACTGTCGTTTCGTGCATTAGGCGGATTGTTCGGCGACGGAGTCGGAGTCGGCGTAGGAGTCGGCTCGACACAACCCGGTACGACCACGTTTGGAGCTCCCGGTGTAAGTGCTGCACACGTCGGTGCATTTGCACTCTTCGGCGCGATGTAGAGAGTCGCTTCGTCCGGTGACTCGGCGATCTCACCGTAGTAGAACGCACCCGCCACAAACGGTGTCGTGTTGTCGATAAATCGAGTCACGCCATCCGGTTGGTCGAGCGATATCGTGTTGCTGATATTCACGACACCGGAGCCGGCTGCGTAAACCCATTCCTCTTCCGGATTGACAAGCAGTGCAAAACCGTCCGATATCGTTCCGATACCGAATGCAGCGTCGAATTGGCCGTCGTTATCTGCGTCCAGGTCGATACCCGCGAACAGGTTGGTCGAACTCTGTGCGATCAGATAAGTTTCAGAACCCTTGCCGATCGACAAAGCATTCGCGTAATTGATTATGGTTGTGTCTGCCGGGAAGACTCGGCTACAGCCACCGCTGTATGCCGTATTCAAAATCGTGATCGTACCGTTTGCTCCGACAACCGAGCCGCCGATATTAACGGCCACGCTTGCGAAGCCAGGATTACCCGCATCGCTGTTGAGGGAGAGGAAGTAAGTTCCCGCGGGAACCACCCCCCCCGGATTCTGACCTCGAATCTCGATGTACTGGCATGCCTCGCTTGAGATTGACGGAGGATCGATCTCCACCTCGTTGATCAGAAGCTGTCCGGCCGGATCCTGAACCGGGTTCACCGTGATTGAAACGGTGACGACATTCGAGTCGGCCGTTCCGTCGTTTGCTTTGTAAGTGAACGAGTCACTACCGCTGAAGTCGAGGGCCGGCGTGTATGTAAAACTGCCATCCGCATTCAGCGTCAGTGTTCCGTTTGTCGGGCCAGTGACTTGGATTGCAGTTAGCGAACTTGCCTCGCCATCAAAGTCGTTGACGAGGACGCCGGGTGCCGGAACGTTAAGTGCGACATCCTCATCCGTAACGTAGCTGTCATTCGCCGCTACAGGTGCATCGTTCACTGCGTTCACCGTGATCGTTACGGTCGCGATGTTCGAGTCAAGGGCTCCGTCATTCGCCTTATAGGTGAACATGTCGACGCCGTTAAAGTTCATGTTCGGCGTGTAGCTGAACGAACCATCCGCATTAAGAACCAGCACACCGTTCGACGGGCCGGCTACGACGATCGCGGATAGTGTATTTCCGTCCGGATCAGTATCTCCATCCAGTACACCCGGAGCCGGGACGTTTAGGGCGACGTCTTCGTCGGTCGTGTAACTATCGTTATCGGCGGTCGGGGCGTCATTGCCGTCCGTGACGTTGATCGCTACGGTTGCGACGTTCGAATCGACCGTGCCGTCATTTGCCTTGTACGTGAAGCTCGCCGCACCACTGAAGTTCGCGGCAGGCGTGAAGGAGAAGGAGCCGTCGGCGTTTAGCACCAGCGTTCCCTGCACCGCCGCCGGTCCCGTCACCAGTATCGATGAAAGAGCGTTGCCGTCAGCGTCGGTGTCATTCTGCAGAACACCGGGAGCCGCGACGTTCAATATCGTGTCTTCTGGCGTCGAGTAGCTGTCATTAACTGCGACCGGTGCATCGTTGACTGCCGTCACAGTTACCGAGACCGTAGCGGTATCCGTTCCGCCCTGGCCATCGCTGATCGTATAGGAGAATGAATCCGACCCTGAGAAGTTTGCGTCAGGCGTGTAGATAACATTCGCTCCGCCCGGACCGACCGATGCCGTTCCGTTTGCCGGATCGCTAACTGCGGTTACGACGAGCGCGTTGCTTTCGGGATCGGTGTCGTTCGCTCGAACGTCGATCACATTGCCTGAGCTGTCTTCAGCAACGGTCGCGGCGTCGTTCACTGCATCCGGACCGTCGTTGACCGTGTTAACCGTGATGTTGACCGTCGCTAAATTGGACTGAAGCGAACCGTCACTCGCACGATATGTGAATGAATCGGTACCGCTGAAGTTTGCGTTCGGCGTGTAGGAGAACGAGCCGTTAGCGTTGAGAGCTAAAGTACCGTTTGATGTCGTTGAGCCGAGCACCGCCGAAAGCGACGGGCCGTCGACATCCATGTCGTTGCCCAACACACCCGGTGCCGGGACGTTGAGAACGACGTCTTCGTTGGTTGAGTATGAATTATCGATCGCGACTGGGGCGTCGTTGACCGGTGTCACGGTCACGTTGACGGTTGCGGTATCACTTCCGCCCTGCCCGTCTGAGATCGTGTAAGTAAACGATGTCGAACCTGCGAAATTCGTAGCCGGAGTAAACGAGACATTGTTGCCGTTATTAACTACTGTTCCGGCAAATCCCGTCGGCTGTGTCACGGCGGTGATCGTCAGGGGATTTGCATCCGCGTCGGTGTCGTTTGCGAGCACGTCGATCGTGTTCACACCGCTGTCTTCGATTACCGTGGCGGTGTCGTTGACCGCATCAGGCGTCTGGTTACCGCCGCCGGGACAGAAGAGCTCGAGCTGGTTCAGAAGAAACTCGTCGTTAGACTTATCCGCCCGCGCGGCAATCAAAATAGTGTTTACGAATTTATTCCCGCCGTTGATATCCGCCCATCGGGGGTCCGGACCGCCGTCATTATTTTCCGCAACGATCGATTGCAGAAACTGCTGTACATTCGCCTGCGTCATCGGCCCGGCTGCCGGCACAGAACCCATCAATACCGATATGTCGCTGTCCTCGCCGACGTCGTTGAGATGTAACTTGTCGACGATGACGTTTTGGCTGAGCTTGATCGCGATGATGTTGATGCGGTCGCCTATGTTGTCGAGCCTTCGACGACCGCTGCTGCCGTCGCCCTCGCCACGATCAGTAACGCCTAGCCCATCGGAGAAAAGACCTAGATAGGCCGTTTCGAGGTTGAAATTGTTTTTTCGGATGCTGAATGCATTCGCCTGTGCCGTGACGCCATTCACCGAAAAGGTCCTTACATTTCCGTCCGTACCATCGTTCGTCGAACTCCCACTAAAGGTAAAAACACCGCTGACACAAGGGCCAGGCGTCGGGGTCGGCGTCGGGGTCACTGTCGGTGTTGGTGTAACCGTCGGAGTTGCAGTCGGCGTCGGCGTCGGAACAGAGCAAGCTGTTGAGCTGGTCGACGCTCTCGCTGTTCGGGCGACACCATCCGGACCTCTCAAGGTCCATGTCAGCGGGCTGCCATTAAAAGGAACGCTAAAAACATTAGCCCGACGGTCTGGCAAAAAGTTCGTCGGTTGTCCACGGTTGATCGGGGCCGGGTCGAATCCATTGCTCGTCCCGATCGATACCGTTTCCGCACCGTTGTTCTGGTTGTCATACCCGAACCGGGCCGAGTAATTTCCGCCGCCGAGATTCTGAACGCACTCGACTATTGGAACTAACGGACGTTTCGGTGGCGGCGCCGCAAAATTGTTTCGCGGCAGCACGGCACCGAACATAGTTATCTGACTAAAAATCGTTACGTACAGTATCAATGCTGATGTTAGTTTCTTCATTGTTATGTTTCTGCTCCTGCTAGCTAAGGGCGACTTGAAGCCCGCAAGGTACACCTCGACCGACAGGCCGATAGAGTCCTCGAGCCCGCGAATTGAGTTATCTTTTTTATCCTCTTGGCTGCAAACCCGGGCAGAAAATCCCGCGGAGTGCAGCCTATCGTTTCGCTTCTATCGACGGATGAACAAAGACCGGATGTTCACGCGATGGACGAAACTCTCGTTTCGCGTCCTCCTACTTTTGGAGGTAAAACATCGCGGCCTGTTTTATGTTTGGCATCATCGACGGGATCTCTCCCGGCGCAATGCATTAAAAAAATTGCTTTCGATATACAAGACGCTGGAAAGCGAACTGTTCTTACATTTGGCGCGAAGTCTTAATACACTTTTAATAAAGAATTACGCCCCCTAAGAGAATTCCTTGTAGATCTAGAATTCGTCTTCGCTGGATAGCCCCTTCTTTGCACGGTGGTAGCCGTAGAAATCGAAAGCCGACTGGGGCCCCCTCGTGTCCAGCGGATGCCGTTCACGAAGCTGCGGCATTTTCAGGAGAGTATTCACCGATTCGAGACAGCATCGACAACTCACCAGGTGCCCGATCTCCTCTCTGGTCGGCTTGAGATTCTGCTTTGAGTAAATTCGCCGGTACTGCTCCGAGGTCAGGCATCGGCCGCTTCGGTTGGCAAAGATCTCATTCCGGAGGTCCTGAATAACATTGCCCGTACTCGCAAATCTCACTCGGCAGTTAGATCCGGTACCATTGTCGGCAACCGGTGATCCTTGAGGCTCGGCATCGCTGAGCAGTCGCACCTTCAATTCTCGTCTCGCATTCGCGAGCCTCGCTTCGATGGAACTGCGCGGACGCTTTAGGACCTTAACAACTTCGGCCGTGTAATATCCGTGAAAATATCTCAACAGCAGGACGCTTGCCGAGATCGACGTATCCTTACGGGTACAAGCGAAGTAACAGATCTCTGCGAGAAGTTCCTGCACGCGGAGCGAACGTCTCGGATCGATAGAGAGTTCTGCGAGCTGCGCGATCAGTTCTTCCTCAAGGGAAGTTTCGCTGCGAAGGGACTCTCGGCGCAGGCCCGATACAAATGAGTTGCGGAGAGATCTGTAGAGATAGCTATCGATGTTCTCGATTTCGATAGCCGGAGTATCTGCCTGAAGGGATCTCAAGAAGAGATCCTGCACCAGATCTTCAGAGGTCCGACTGTCATTCCGTGTGATCTGACCCGCCCACTTTAAGAGTTTGGAATAATTTTCTTGAATTGCGTCGGTAAGTGACAGACTCCTGGCTAGAGCGCACTTTGGCACCATATTTATTAATCTCCGGTTGAAGATGCGTGTCGATAAGAAAACCGAAGACTAACAGCGCGGTTTTACGAGGAAATGAATGCGCCGCGAAATTAGCGCTAACTTTGAGTTACCGATATAAGGCAGAAGCGTATTGCGATCATCTCTAAGAAGGAGTGACGGGTTGGAGGAGCAATATCGCGATGCAAGGCAAAGTATCCCCGGCCCTGAGAAAGTTCTCTCTTGAGTTCGTATCTCGCCAAAGATCCCAGTATTTTTTAGAAGAGCATGGGACGTAAAACGTTTATCCCTCGAAACTTTTTTAACGCGTCGAATGAAACTCGATGTTAACTCTTAAGCAGGCCGTCTAAGAACTTGTAATAGTCAGCAAACCCTTCGAGCCGATCAATTATGTCGTGCCCGCCAAAGCTTGTCGTGGATCTCCTTCGCCAAGCTCCACATGGGGCCCTTCTTCACCCGGTAGGTGGTATCGTCCCAGATACCGTAGTGCAGATAGATCGAGTCAGCTCCGCCTGCATCAATGATCGCCGCGATCTCGTGGTAATACTCGGAGGTGGGCTGCTCGCCTTTCAAGGTCGCTGCAAGATTTGACGCCGCGACTTCAGCTTGACGCACGGCCATGTGCGCAAACTTGGGCCCTGAAAATGCGACGACATCACCGACCGCGTATGCGTTTGGGAGCTCGTGTACGCGCATCAGTCCGTCAACCTTTATAAAATCGTGTTCGTCCGTGATGCCCAGTCCGCTCAGGATCCCCTGGCCGCGAAAAGGTGGTATCAACATCAGCAGGTCGTATTCTATTTTGTGGCCTGCAGAAGATACGAGCTCGCTTTCGGTGATCTCGGTGATCGGTATGTCGTAATGAACGGTAATGTGGTTCCGCTCGAATGCAGTCTCTAGTTCCTTATGAAGTGATGCGCCACCGAACGCGGATTCGAGCGATTCGGGAAACACGACCTTTACACGGACGCGCCCCTCCTCGATCTTGGCGCTAAACTTCCTGGCGAGTGCGAATGCCGTTTCGCAAACGGGCACCGGCAAACGTCCGTCCGGACAACTACCGACAACGATCGTACCTTCTCTGAAATCCCTGACCTTTTCGCCGAACTTCGCCGCCGCTCCGGTGCCCAACAAGTGATCGGCATATTCGAAAAAGCCGGGGACCTTCTCAGTCGCAAGACGACGTCCCGGTGCGAGCACGAGATGATCGTACGCGATGTGCCCGTCGAAATCATCACCCGCGATCTCGGCACGGCCGGCATGTGGATCGAGGCGAATAAGCTCGCCGCGGACAAAGCGAACGCCGATGTTTTCGAGTTTCGATCTGAGGTCAAACGTGATGTCGCTCGCTTCGCACTCGCCGAAAGCCAACTCCACGAGCGCCGGGTAGAATGTAAATTTGTGATTCGGCGCGACTAACGTTATCTGATGCGAACCGCCGAGCAACTCAGAGAGACGCTCGGCGGTCACCAAACCTCCAAAGCCACCGCCGAGGATTAGAATATTCGCCATAAGTTTTATCTCTCGCTCTCTACTTTCCAGCTTTCAAAACGCAACACCGTTGTTTTGCCTTCTGCATCCGAAATGTCCAGCCCGTCATCCTTTTCGTCGCCTTCCACATGTACCACCTTGGCAGCTCCGTCGATCGAGTGCGTGTAGTTGTGGAAGAAAAGATCTACAGTAGTGTTTCCGTTCTTGCTATACGCGTCAAGGGCGACCACGGGCACGCCGTCGTGGATCCAATAGTCGTTCGCGGCGCCGTTACTTGTTCCAAAAACGCCGAGACGGGTCGGTCGGCCTTGATTCCGATTGCTATACTCCCGCAGAAAAATAGGCCATCTAGTCTCTTCTATTTCTTCATTCATAGTTCACCTCACTCTCCGAGATCCAGTCAAAGAACTTGCCGAAGCCTTTCCTCAAACAGCTTGCTCGAGACGGTCAAAAAGTCGTAAGCCGTTACAATGCCGAGGAGCTTGCCGTCCGAAATCACCGGCAAGGCTCCGATTCGTTTTTCGCGCATCAGACTGAGAGCGTCGAGCGTCCGCGTCCCGGCATTAACCGTTACAACCTCCGTTTTCATCACATTGCGGACCGGGGTGTTGTGATAGTCGTTCGCTTTTCCGCGAGCGAAGAGTCGAAGAAGATCGCGGTGGGATAACAGCCCCACCAGGGTTCCCGAGTCGTCTTCAACCGGTACATGGCGAACATGTCGCCATTCCATCAGACTTGCCGCGAGCTCGAGCACATCGTCGGGACGGACCGTGAAAAGATCCGTCGCCATGAATTGTTCGACACACTTGTAGTTGTCGATCCAATCTGATGTCGCGGGTATGTCAGCGAGCTCCCACTCATGGAGAGGCAGGCCGCTTTCCTGGTTTGATTTCATAGCTGCCGTGAGACTGCGCATTCTAACGTTCTGTTTCGCGCGCGGATCCATCTGTGCAAGGGACGCAAGCATCCACGATGCACCACTCTTCCGCTCACTGACTCTTTCCTCGATAATCCCGAGGGTCCGATCGATGTCCGCCGTGTCGATCTGTGCTTTCTGCAATCCCAAACGTGCGAGCGGGAGCAGATCTTCGAGAATCAGTGTCGCCGCCGGCTTACAAGTACCATCAAGCCAACTGATCTGCGAATCGAGGCCGTATCGCGCTGTGTTGTAAAAATTATTTTTTGCCGCATCGAACGACAACCGTTTCGTCACATCTCCGAGAATCTCCGGTGCCGCTGTGAGCAAGCCAAGAAGGAACGCAGCATTTGCCATCTCGTCAGCCACGCTTGGGCCCGCCGGAAGATACCGGGCTTCAATACGAAGCCCCGGCCTTCCGTCTGTTACTCCATAGCACACACGGTTCCATCTCCAGATCGTGCTGTTATGCAGGCGCCACGCGTGAAGCTGCGGCACGCCCCCTTTCGCGAGGCAGTCGAGCGAATCTTCCTCGACCGCCTGGGATAAGAGGACGCGATATCGGATTGCGTCGTTTCGAAGAAATTCGATAACCGATCCTTCCATCCATTTGTTGCCGAAGTTAACGCGGGGCGGCTGGCGCCGAAGCTGATGGATGGGGGAACGCGTATCGGTCGCGTGCTGAAAAAGTGCGATCCGGGTCTCGTGCCAAAGACGATTATTTAGAAGCAGAGGTGAGTTGACCGCGGATGCAAGAACCGGTGCC
>JANMUW010000013.1:0-5193 GCA_031392105.1 Acidobacteriota bacterium
AGGCAGAAAGCAGAAGGCTTTGCTAACTGACCACTAATTATAAATGTTAGAACTTCAAAGTATCATTGCTGTGCTGATCCTGGTCGGTGCGTTGGCGTATGCGGCGACGATGTTCCTCCGCAAAACAAAAGCGTTCTCCCGCAAAACCGGATGCTCTGATGACTGCGGCTGCTCATCAAAATCCAAGACCCCTAAGATCGCCCATTGAGTAGCGAGAATAAATTCCTGACCGAAGGCGTGCGTGCGATGTTCATATCGACGCTCGCCTTTTCGCTTGCCAACGTATTTGTAAAACAGGTGTCGCATATCCCGGCGATGGAAGTCGTTTTCTTCCGCACTGTGATCGCGAGTACGTTTTGTATCATCGGGCTCTATCGTGCGAACGCTGACTGGCGCGGATCGAATCGCACACTGCTTTTGCTTAGGGGCATTTTCGGAACGACCGCGCTCTTTCTTTTTTTCATCACGCTACAGAATATTCCGCTCGCATCGGCGATGACGATCCAGTACCTTTCGCCGATCTTCACGAGCATCATCGCGATCTTCGTGCTGAGTGAGAAGGTCCGCTCGATGCAATGGATCTTTTACGCGATCGCATTTTCCGGCGTTCTTCTCATCGAGCAGATAGACACCCGTGTTTCGATCTTCTTTCTCGTAATTGGTGTTGTCTCGGCGTTCTGCTCCGGCGTAGCATACAACCTTGTCCGCAGCCTTCGCGGGCGGGAACACCCGCTGACGGTCGTACTTCATTTCCAACTAGTAGGCGTCGTCGTCGGCGGCCTGAGCCTGTTTTTCGAATGGAAAACTCCGGTTGGGTGGGACTGGCTCTACCTCTTTTTGATCGGCGTCTTTTCTCAGCTGGGTCAGATCTTTTTGACGAACGCATTGCAGAAAGAACGCGTTGCCGGTGTAGCCATAATCAACTACAGCGGATTGATCTATGCGCTGCTTATCGGTTCGCTTGTATTCGGTGAGACGCAAACGGCGGAGTCACTCGCTGGAATGTTGCTCGTCGTCTTCGGCGTTCTACTGAGTGTGGTTTATAGTAACCGCAAGCAGGATCTGGAGAAGATAGAATCTACGGCCGCATGAGTAACAGTATTAGAGCTTTTGTTGTTTCGATCAGCGACACTCGTTCGCTAGACGACGACTTTTCGGGTGACACGTTAGCCGAGTTGCTGCTTTCCATTGACGCAGAGGTGGTCGGAAAGTTGATCGTGTCAGACGATCTCGAAGATATCCGCAATACCTTGCATGTATTGACCGAGCGAGAAGACGTCAACTTGATCATGACCACAGGCGGAACCGGATTCGCTCCACGCGATAACACGCCCGAAGCGACCCGTTCGGTGATCGATCGCGAGGCTCCGGGTATCGCCGAAGCAATGCGGCGGGTAACCGCGGCGAAAACACCGATGGCGATGCTGTCACGCGGTATCGCGGGGATTAGAAATCAAACCTTGATAGTCAATTTACCGGGTTCGCCAAAGGGTGTCACTGAATGCTTTGAAGTGATTCGGCCCGTTCTTCCTCACGCGATCAACCTGATCGCGGGACAAACGGCACATTGATATGAGAACCATCGTGCTATCGATATTGTTGGTGTTGGTGTTGTGTCCGGACGCGCCGGCTCAGCACGCCTCCCCGGGCCCGACGCAGGCCCCATCCGTCCGTTCTGAGAAGTATTACCGAAGTGAGTTGTACATGGGCATGTCGATCCCGGGCGGTGCAATGGTGAGTGACGACAATTGGGAAACATTCCTGAACGACGTGGTGACGCCGCTCTTTCCGGACGGGTTCACCGTGCTCGGCGGACGGGGACAGTATCGCGAAAAGTCGGGAACGATCGCGAAAGAGTCGAGTCATGTACTTGTATTTCTTTATCGTCGGGGCGATCGGCGGGGTGCAGGAGCGAAGATCGAAAGCATTCGAGATGAATACAAAAAACGGTTCTCGCAGGAGTCCGTGTTGCGGGTCGATGTTACAAAGTCAGTCTTAGTCAGTTTCTAGTTCCTCGTTTCTTGTTTCTGGGTTTTGGTTTCTCGTCCTGAACTAGAAACGAGAAACGAGAAACTACCGCCGAAGCGCCGTCTGTATAAATCCGCTTACATCGTCCTTCAATTTCTTCAACGAATTCTTTTCGATGTACATCATGTGCCCTGCTTCGTAATAACCGAACGAGAAGTTCTGCCTTAGCTGCGGATCGAGATTCATTGCCGACACCGTGTACTCCGCCGCGAAGTACGGCGTCGCCATGTCGTAGTATCCCGACGCCACGAACACCTTCATGTACGGATTCTTTCGCATCGCCGATGACAGAGCTTGTGAAGTGTCCGCGTACGCATTATTCGTGTTCCAATTCCACGGACTCGTGATCCCGCCGCCAAGGATGTAGTACTCGACATCCGATTTGTAGTTCAGCTCTCGTCGGACGTAGGCATTGAACGCGGCGGTGTATGGTGTGCGGATCGCCGACATGCTCGGGTCAAACTCGACGTTGTCGCCGGCCGAATCCCTGTCAAATCCGACGAAGCGGCTGTCGAGCCGACCGGTTGTGCGACGCTGGTCTCGCAAAAGTTCTTTATTAAACTCGCCGAGGTCGACCCGAAAATTGTTCTGCTCGACGAAGTTCCGGGTTAGGCCGGTAAGGGAAGAGAACTTGTCGAGAAGAGTTTGTTTCTCAGGTGCCGAGAGACGATCGATCCTCATTAAGGCCGGACCGTAGACATTTGCTGCGAATTCTTCGGACTCGCGAAGTACATCGCGCAGAGGTTTGCGCTGCAGCTCAGCGGAGAGCCGCTGGTGATACCACGCGGTCGCGGTGTAGGAAGGGAAGATGAGCACTAGCGGCAGGTCGTTATTCTCCGCGAATCGGATCGACTGAAAGTTCATGACCGTCGAGACCAAAATGATCCCGTTGAGACCGATACCTCGTTCGAAAAGGTGATTCGAAAGACCGGCGGCTCGTGTTGTACCGTAACTCTCGCCGACAAGAAACAACGGCGACCCCCAGCGCTCGCTCCGCCCGAGATACAAACGAATAAATTCTCCAACTGATTCGATGTCGCCATTGACTCCGAAGAACTTGCTGGCGAACTCCGGCTTGGTGGCGCGCGAATATCCTGTACCGACCGGATCGATGAACACGATGTCGGTTTGATCGAGCCATGCCTGGTCGTTGTCGACCATTTCGTAAGGCGGTGGAGGCATCATTCCGTCATCCAGCATCTTCACGCGTCGGGGACCGAGGGCACCGAGGTGAAGCCATACACTTGCCGAACCGGGCCCGCCGTTGAACGAGAACATCAGCGGACGCGTCTTCGGGTCGCTGATGCCGTCGAGCGTGTATGCCATATAGAAGATACGCGCTTCCGTGTCACCCGAGGTCACATTCTTTATCGGCATGAAACCCGTCGCCACCGTGTAGTTCAGAGTTCTGCCACCGACTCGCGCAGTGTGTTTCGTGATTACAGGCGGCTCGTCCTTTTGCGCGGCTGTGATTTCGGTCGGCTTAGGAATTTCGGTCGGCTTCGGCGTTACGACCGGTGCCTGGAACAAAAGGAGCAGTGGCAAAATTAAGAATGCGAACATGAAGAAAACCTCCGCATTAATAATTACTGATTAGGTAATCATTAATTACGTAATGAAAGAAAGCGACGACTATCGGACGACCTCGCTAACAACCTGGCCGTTGATGATGGTACCCGTACAATGCGAAGTGAATTCGAATGGGTCGCCGTCATACATCGCGATGTCGGCGTCCTTTCCTTTCTCTAGCGAGCCGACACGGTTGTCGATGCCAAGGATTCGCGCTGCGTCGATGGTTATAGTCGCCATCGCTTCTTGCGGCAGCATGCGGTTCGCCGCTGCCATCGCGGCTTCGAATAACACGACGCGGGTCTTTGGTACGTATCCTTCGTAACCGCTTTGAAGCGCGACTCTGATTCCGGCCGCTCGAATTCGCGCCGCGTTTTCCATCGACAGATTCTCAGTTTCGCCGCCGGTTCGGGCCATCGTCGCGTGAACTATAACTGGGAACCCGGACGCCTTGATGTCGTCGAGGACCAGGTGTGCGTCGGCGACGCCGTCGAGAACGATGCGAATATTGAACTCTTTCGCGATGCGAAGAGCCGTCAGAATATCCTGGGCTCGATTCGCAGTAACGAGCAGTGGGATCTCGCGTTTGATTACGCGAAGCATTATCTCCGACTTCAAGTCCTTCGCCGGTTCCGCTTTTTTCGAATTCTCCTGAGCCTTGATCAACTCGGCGCGAAGTAGGGCGGCTTGCTTCGCACGCGTGCCAGGGGATTTTCCCTGCCCCGCGTTTCCACCGTCTCCGATCGTGACCGCGACCATGGCTGTCGCTACGATCGTGGCCTGATCTACGTTCTTTCCCCACGTCTTTGCGATCATCGTCTGGCCGGACACGAGGGCCGAAGGCTGATGTCCTGTGTGGATCGTCGTCACACCGAATTCGCGAACCCACTCGACGAGCCTTTCCTGAGCATTGTATGCATCGATCGCCCTAAGCTCAGGTTGAATGGACCCACTACCGTCCAGCGCCATTTGATCGTGCGGTTGGTTCAAGTATCCGTTGAGCCCAACGACGGTGTGCGCATCGATCAGACCAGGGGTCACGAACTGAGCGTTGATAACGCGATATCCGGCAGGGATCGCAACGCTCGCCGCCGGGCCGACGGCTTCGATCTTTCCGTCCTTGATCAAGACGACTCCGTTCGAGATCGGATCGCCCGCCATAGTCCAGACTGTATTTCCCTTAACCGCCAGTTGCCCGTAGGCCAATGCGGAAGTCGATATGAATATCACTGCAGAGACGCAGAGACGCTGAGAAAGCGAGTTTAGTTTGAAGAGCAGAGCAATAGGATTACTTCCTCGGCGTCTCGGCGTCTCGGCGGTAAAAGTTAAGTTAGGCATTATTCCTGTCCTCCAATATCGCCGTCGAAGCAATCGATATGAGCGGCGTCACCGTCGTTGGTTGCACCAAGCCCGCCGACAGCGATCAAGTAATCCTTCGGGTCGGCCCGGTCGAAAACCTTGCGGCCTTCCACCCAGGTTTGCAGGACGTGCGTATAAACGCTGAGCGGATCTCCCGAGAGGACTACGAAGTCCGCATCCTTTCCCGCCTCGAGTGATCCGACCCTATTTTGTAGATCGAGCATGATCGCGTTCGCC
>JANMUW010000174.1:0-11584 GCA_031392105.1 Acidobacteriota bacterium
CGATCCTCTGGTCGTTTTACGGGTTTCGTTATCGTGCGATCCCGAACGATGCCGCTCCGACTATCTCTGTCGGAGATTACATAAAAGAAAATGGCAGGCCGGAAATGGTCACTTCGTCGCCCGCCAAGGTTACGGAGCTCATAAGCCAGACGCGGGTGTTTCCGGAATCGTACGTTCTCGGAATGGCTGACGTCATCGCGTGGGGCAGCCGCAATTCGTGGATTTTCGGACGCAGCTATCCGACCGGGAGGTGGTTTTATTTTCCGGTCGCCTTTCTTGTGAAGTCGAACCTCGCCCTCCTTTTCCTCTTGCCGCTTGGGCTAGCCTATTTGTACTTTACTCCGGAAAAATGGCGCGAGGGAATGTTTCTATTGGTTCCCGCGATCGTATTCTTCCTTTTCGGGTTGAGCTCGAATTTCAATACGGGCGTGCGGCATATTTTGCCGATCTATGGACCGCTGATAATACTTGCGTCCGCAGGTGCATTATGGATTTGCCGGAAGTTCAACGCATTTCGATTCGCGCTCGCGGCGCTGCTTGTCTTTAATGCTGTCTCAACGGTCCGAACTGCGCCGAAGTATCTGGTATTCGCTAATGACCTTTGGGGTGGCTACGAGAATACGCATCGCATATTCGTCGATTCCAATACCGACACCGGGCAGAGCATGAAATTCGTCAGCGAATATCTCGCAGGCGAGGGCGTTCAGGACTGCTGGATCTCGACGTTTGTACATCCTGAGATGATCCGCTCAGTTCAGCCATGTCGTCCGATGCCCTCGGGCGTGCGGATAATGGTGAGTCGCAACCTTATCGATCCGGTTCCATCGGTCATCGAAGGGACTGTCGTGTTGAGCGTCATGGAGATTCCCCCTCGTGGCGGCGACGAATATGTGCCGATCACCAAGTCTGAGCCGATCGCCTTTATCGGCGGGAATACTTTCGTCTATCGGGGGCGGTTCGAGGTTCCGCTTGCCGCGGCGATGAGCCGTGTTCACCGATCTAATCATTTTCGACGTGTTGACGATATTGATCAGGCCATTGGTGAAGGCCGCCAGGCTGTCGAACTCGCGCCCAACGATCCGCGAACGCATCTCGCACTTGGCTTGGCCATTGCTCAGACCGATCAGAAAGACGAAGCCCGTCGGGAACTGGAAACCGCCGTTGACCTCGCTAAGACCGATAATCGATTTCGCAATGCAGAAGTCTGGGCGCAGCAAGGATTGGATAAATTGCGGTAGAATTACCGAAAAGACTATGAACCAAGCTGAACAGAAATCCACGCTATCCGACGCGATCCGCAAGCATAAGGAGTTTCTTTTTCCCGCGGTCGCGACCTACTACCAGGAGCCGCTCGCCATCGTAAAGGGCGAGGGCGAGCACGTCTGGGACGATGCCGGCAATAAATACCTCGACTGCTTTGGCGGCGTGTTGACCGTCAGCGTCGGACACGCCGAGCCGCGCGTGAACAAGGCGTGGATCGATCAGGTCAACACGATCGCCCATACATCGACGCTTTACGCGAACGGGCCGCAGGGCGATCTCGCCGAGAAACTCGCGGAGATCTCCCCCGGCAATTTAAAGAAATCGTTCTTTACGAACAGCGGTACCGAGGCGGATGACACCGCGATCCTAGCTGCAAAGCTCGCGACGGGAAATCACGAGGTCGTTGTTCTTCGTCACAGTTATGCCGGCCGCTCGGCGACGGCGTTATCATCCATCGGGCATTCGAACTGGAAGCCGATCGCGTCGCAAGTTCCTGGATTCGTGCACGCACACGCGCCGTATTGTTATCGGTGTCCGTTCAACGCGACGCCGGACAATTGCGGACTCGCGTGCGCCAACGATGTCGAAGAATTGATCCGCACGACGACGACGGGCGAGATCGCGGCATTCATGTCGGAGACGATCCTCGGCGTTGGTGGTTTCATTGTTCCGCCGAAAGATTATTTCAAACGAGTTCACGAGATCACGAAAAATCACGGCGGGCTGTTCATCTCCGACGAAGTGCAAACGGCGTGGGGACGTACGGGCGACAAATGGTTCGGAATCGAACATTACGGAGTCGAGCCGGACATCATCACTTCTGCGAAGGGAATGGGCAATGGCGTTCCGATCGGTTGGACGATCGCGACGCCGGAAGTCGCGGATGCTTTCCCCGGTCTGACATTCTCGACGTTCGGCGGCAACCCCGTTTCGATGGCTGTGGGATTAGCGGTTATCAAGGTGATCGAAGAAGATGACCTCCGGACCAACTGCCGCGTCGTCGGCGATTATTTTCATGATCAACTGCTCGGGCTTCAGGAAAAATATCCGATCATCGGCGAGGTTCGCGGGATGGGTATCATGCAGGCGATCGAGCTGGTCAAAGATCCGAAAACGAAGGAACCGAATCCTGAAGCCGTACTAAAAGTGTTTGAAGAAACGAAGCGGCGGGGTGTTCTCATCGGAAAAGGCGGATTGTACGGGAATGTCATCCGGACCGGACTGATGTTGAATTCTTCGAACGATACGGTGGATGAGTTGATCAGGGCTCTCGATGCTGGTTTGGCGATTTGTTAAGAGGATCGGATGGCACAGTTCCGAATTTATTGTGGCAAGTGCGGAGAGACTCATTCAGGGCCGAACTACCAGTGCAAATGCAAACGTCGGAAAAAATGTCCGAAGTGTGATTACTACCACCGAAATGGAGTTAATCCATCATGAAAAGACGCACGAAGTCGACCCGTTGGAAGCATATAAGGTACTGAAATCGACGTCGCCTATCGGAAATATTGTTAGAGATTGTCAAAAGTGTGGTCGTCCCCTTACTGTGTATGCAAGTAGTGTTTGCCAGCACTGTGGGGACAAGTGATTGTCGATAATCTCCGCTATTTAAATTGCTCCACCTTTAGGTGGAGGTCATGGCAAATAAGAGCGCTGGCTTTAGCCCAACTTTAACAAAAGAAATTCCCTGGCTTCAGCCGAATTAGGCTGAAGCCGATCGGAAGCTTTCTTTGGCTTTCGGCTGAAGCCACTAGAATTTCGGCATCGAACCTCCACCTAAAGGCGGAGGCAATTTAAACAGACGGCGGCCGATTTAACACCGCGCCAGACTTCGAAGCTTAAGAGAAATTTATCGAGGTACTGCTCACATGGTAAAGAAAGCAATTGTCGTATCGCTCTTAGTCGCATTCAGTTTTACCATTGTTCCCGCCCAAGCGCTGGATCAAACCAAAGTCATCGCGGGTGCGGAGCGAGCGTGGGAGAAAACTGTTAAGGCCTACGTCGCTCCCGGACCGGGATGCTCGGCCGCAGTTTCGCTAAATGGTCAGGTCGTGTTTGAAAAAGCATTCGGCATGGCGGAGCTCGAACATGGTATTCCGAACACTCCACAGACGATCTTCGAATCCGGTTCGGTCGCTAAGCAGTTCACCGCTGCCGCGGTCGTCTTGCTCGCCCGGGATGGCAAGCTCAGCATCGACGATCCCGTCAGAAAATACATTCCCGAACTTCCCGAATACGATAAACCGCTCACCATCCGGCATATCCTGACTCATACCGCCGGCCTTCGCGATTGGGGATCGGTGATGGAGTTGACCGGTGCCGGCCGCGGCGATCGAGTGATCAATAACGACATCGCGCTCGATGTCATTGTCCGGCAAAAGAACCTGGACTTTACGCCCGGGGCCGAATACTCATACTCGAACAGCGGTTACCAGCTCGCGGCGATAATTGTCGAACGGGTATCGAAGCAAAAGTTCGGTGCTTTCGTCGAAGAGCGTCTCTTCAAGCCTCTCGGCATGACGAAGAGCTCGTGGCGCGATGATTATCAAAGGCTCGTTCCTGGAAGGGCGCAAGGATACTCGCGACCGGGACCCACGGGACCATGGCGCCTGAACATGCCGTTCATGAATGTCGTCGGAAACGGTGGAATGCTCACGACAATTGGTGATTGGATGAAGTGGAATGCGATGCTCGACTCCAAGTCGCTCGGAGCACCGCTTGTCGAAGCACTCGAGACGCGTGGCGTACTGAATGACGGACGCAAGATAACATACGCTCTCGGCCTCGACGTAGGTACTTATCAGGGCCTGAAGGAAGTCTCCCACAGCGGTGGAACGGCCGGCTACCAGACATTTCTCGCCCGCTACCCCGAAAAGAAAGTTTCGGTCGGAGCTCTGTGCAACGGGTTCCCGCCGTTCTCGGGGGATCTGGTTCATAGCATCGTCGACGAGATTCTGGGTCCGTTTCCGGAAGGTCCGAAACGGCCTGACGGAGTTGCGATGACAGAGGACCAACTTAAAAAATTCGTCGGCATCTGGAAGAACGAACGGACTCGAAACGCTAATCGTGTTGTACTCGATAAAGGTGAGCTGAAGCTCAACGGCAATACTCTGAAACCGCTGGCTGAAGGGAAATTCAATCTCAATGTCGGTGTCGACATGACATTTACTTTCGACAAGGACGAAAAGCCGGTCAAGGCGGAGATACTCAACGCGGACGGATCGCTAACCCGTCTCACGGCACAATCCGAATGGACCCCGACTACGGCAGAACTCGCAGAGATCGCCGGCACCTGGTATAGCGATGAGTCCCGCGTTACCTTTACGTTCGCGATCGAGGGCGACAAGACGTTCATTGTCGTGCACCCCGTGATCAAACTTCCGATACAGCCAACATACAAAGACCATTTTTTCGGACAGGGATACGGAGTTTGGATTACGCGTGACGCATCCGGTAAGATCGACAAGCTGCACGTCACCGGCTCACGTATGCGAGACATGCCATTTGCGAGAGTGAAGTAATCTAATTCGATTCTGTTTTCAATGAGTAGAGTAAGTCGACGAGAGTTTATTGCCGGAGCGGTTGGCACAGCGGCCGCCACCAGTGCACTCGCGCAACCGCCGACAAGAACCTCTGCGCGGCCGAATATACTTTTCATACTCGCCGACGACATGGGCTGGGGCGATCTGAGTTGCTACGGCCGGCCCGATTACCAAACCCCCAACCTCGATCGACTCGCATCGCAGGGAATGCGCTTTACAAACGCCTACTCCGCCGCTCCCGTCTGCACACCGACGCGGGTAGGATTTCATACCGGACGTTATCCCGCACGGTTACCAGTCGGACTAGAGGAGCCGATCCACGAACGCAAGGCGCTTTCGCCTGACGAACTGAGATCCTACGGAATCCCGCTCGAGCATCCGACGGTTTCCTCGCTGATAAAGTCCGCGGGCTATTCGACGGCGCTAGTCGGCAAGTGGCATCTCGGGTACCTACCGTACTTCAGTCCGCTGAAGTCCGGGTTCGATGAGTATTACGGCAACATGAGCGGAGCCGTCGACCACTTCACGCACCGCGACATGACAGATAGTCTCGATTTCTTTGAGAACGAAGTGCCCGTCGAGAAGATCGGCTACATGACCGACCTCCTCACTCAGCGTGCTGTCGAATACATAAACCGTCGCCACGAGAAGCCTTTCTATCTCAGTCTCCATTACACCGCACCGCACTGGCCGTGGGAAGGACCGAAAGACATTGCCGTATCGAACGCGATGAAGTACAACCCGGTTGGTTTCCGCGCAGGGGGCTCGTTGAAGATCTACGCCGAGATGATGAAGAATATGGACGCAGGGATCGGGCGCGTCCTCGACGCTTTGAAAAAGTCGGGACTCGATCGCAATACACTGGTCATCTTCACGAGCGACAACGGCGGCGAAAGGTTTTCATATAATTGGCCCTTCCGAGGACAGAAAATGGAGCTGTATGAAGGCGGCATACGTGTGCCGGCGATCGTGCGGTGGCCGGGTGTTGCGACCGCCGGCAGTGTTAGCGACCAAGCGGTAATAACGATGGACTGGACGGCGACGATGGTCGCAGCCTCGGGGAAAAAACCAGACCCAAAATACGTATTCGACGGTGAGGATCTAACGAATATACTGAAAGGAAAAGAGCCGATCCGTGATCGCACTTTTTTCTGGCGGACCTATCGGCAAGGTGCTATGCGAAATGGTAGATGGAAGTACATTCGCGAAGGTAAGAACGAGTTCTTGTTCGATCTGTCCATCGATGAGCGCGAGCAGGCCGATTTCAAGGCCGCACAACCATCCGTTCTCGAACGCCTTCGCGGCGAGTTCGATAGGTGGGAATCAACAGTGCATGCGTATCCTGCCGCGTAAGATCTTGAATCTCAATGGACCAAGTCATTGTAAGAACCGCAACGCTCGGTGACCTTGATCTACTTCTCGAATTCGAGCAGGCGATAATCGAGGCGGAGCGGCCGTTTGACGACACGATCAGGACCGGAGCGAACGTTCGTTATTATGATCTTCGGGACCTGATCTCTTCATCCGACTCGGAAGTCGTGATTGCGGAGCTGGGCTCGGAGATGATCGGCTCGGGCTATGCGCGGATCGAAGTCTCCGAGGCGTACCTTAAACACGCCGAACATTCCTATCTCGGATTCATGTATGTGGTCCCTCAATACCGGGGCAAGGGAGTCAACAGAAAGATCATCGACGCCCTCGAATCCTGGTCGCGAGCACAGGGCGTGACAGAGATGCAGCTTGAGGTTTATGCGGATAATGCAATCGCGATAAAGGCATACGAAAAGTCTGGCTACAGCTCGGTGATAGTCACCATGCGAAAAGGTCTTATCTAAGGGCTAAAACGATTCATGAAAAGGAAAGTTATACCAGCACTATTCCTGGCTCTCGCAACTGCGGTCACGTCATTTGCCCAAGCCTCTGTCACGGACGTTGACGATTATATTAAGGCCGAGATGCAGAAGCAGAAGATTCCCGGCGTTTCGCTTGCGGTCGTCAAAGACGGGAAGCCGCTGATCGTCAAAGGCTATGGCTTTGCGAATCTCGAGCATCAGGTGCCCGTCAAACCCGAGACAGTATTTCAATCGGGCTCGGTCGGTAAGCAGTTCACGGCGACGGCGGTAATGATGCTCGTCGAAGACGGTAAAGTCAGTCTTGACGAAAAGATCGGAAAATATCTGGGTGGCGTGCCTGAAACGTGGGCGAACATCACCGTCCGCCACCTGCTGTCACATACTAGCGGAATGACGGATTATCCGAAGGATTTCGATTTCCGCCGCGACTATACCGAGGACGAACTTTTCAAACGCGCCAAAGAGATCCCGGTCGCATTCAAGCCGGGCGAGAGATGGCAATACAGCAATCTGGGATACGTGACGCTCGGAATTCTCATCGGCAAGATCACGGGCAAATTCTACGGCGAGTTCTTGCAAGAGAGGATCTTCAAGCCGCTCGGTATGACGACCGCGAGAATAATCAACGAGGCCGACATCATTCCGAACCGAGCGTCGGGCTACCGACTCGTCCAAGGACTGGTGAAGAACCACGAATGGGTGTCGCCAACAATGAATACGACCGCGGACGGTTCGCTCTACCTGACCGCCCTCGACATGATCAAGTGGGACGAGGCGCTGACGAACGGCAAGCCCCTGAAGAAGACGAGCTTTGATGAAATGTGGTCTCCCATCAAACTCAATGACGCGAAGACCCACCCTTACGGTTTCGGCTGGGGCATCCGCTCGGTAAACGGACGTCGGGTGATCGAACACGGGGGTGCCTGGCAGGGCTTCAAATCGCATATCGCGCGATTTCCCGAGAGCAAGTTGACGGTGATCGTTTTTGCAAACCTCATACAGACGAATCAGGGGAAACTGGCCAACGGTGTGGCAGCGATCATCAATCCCGAACTTAAGGCTCAGCCAATTACGGATCCAGATCCGCAGTTTACGGCAAAGACGAAAGAACTGCTCGTCGCTGTTCTTGATGGCAAAGCCGAAATGGCGAGATTCACTCCTGAAGTACAGAAGGCGATCACCGATCAACAGGACCGGCTTGCGGCATTCGTTAAAACGCTGGGGCCGATACAATCATTCACGCTCCTCGAGCGAAGCGAGAACGCCGGCGAAGTACATTACCGTTACCAGATCGAATACACCGGGATGAGTCTGTTTCTCGGGATGGCGGTAAACAAAGACAGTAAGATCAGCGACTTTTCGCTTCAGCCTGAGTAAGTAGATGCCGATGATGAATAAGAGCCTCGCTGCAATGGTCCTGCTTAACCTGGTCTTCGGGGTGGTGTCGCATCCGGCACAGAATGGTTCGACACCTGGTTCAATGCCCGCCGAGCTCGCCCCGGCGCTTGAGAGTATTCACGGCGATAAAATATTCCAACACGTTCGAACCCTCGCCTCCGACAGGTTCGAAGGCCGCGCCGCCGGAAGTCACGGCGAAGAACTTACAGTCGATTACATCGCAAACGAACTTAAGGAAGCAGGTCTCCAGCCGGGAAATCCAAACGGGAGATTTGTTCAGAAAGTCCCACTCACTGGATATAAGACAACTCCGGCAATTAGCGTAAGCGTCAACGGTCGGGCAGTTCGATTGAGCTTCATGGCTGATTTCGTTCATGACTTACCGCGCCTGGTGCCGCAAGTAAATGAGAATATCTCTGGAATCGTATTCGCCGGATACGGGATAACGGCGTCGCAGTTTGAGTGGGACGACTACAAGAGTACGGACGTTCGAAATAAACTTGTTCTGGTTCTCAGCGGAGAACCTTCCCGCCCGGATCTTAAGGATCCCAAAAAGTCCGATCCAGCATTTTTCAAGGGCGACATACGAACTTATTATTCGACCCGCGAATTCAAATACGAGCAGGCACAAAAGCGAGGCGCGGCCGGGGTGCTGGTCATTACCGACCCTGAAAAAGCCCAAACGTATTCCTTGTTTCAAACATTCGCAAGAATGGAGGGAATGGCGTTGCGAGATTCTTCGACCGCTCGTTCTCTTGCGATTGCCGGACTGATAACGGAGAAGGCTGCGGGGCGAATTCTTTCCGCGGCGGACACCGCCTTTGCCGATGCGGCGACGAAGGCAGATCTTCCGAATACTCGGGCGATCGTGCTGAACGCGACGGGTCGAATATCAATTCGAAGTCAGCTTCGTCAGATAATTAGTCACAACGTCGTGGCGAAGGTTGAGGGTTCGGATCCCGTTCTGAAGAAAGAGTTTGTCATTTACTCCGCCCATTGGGATCATCTCGGCAAAGACAAAAATCTGGCCGGTGATCAGATCTATAACGGAGCCAATGACAACGCGGCCGGTGTTGCCCAGCTCATCGAGGTCGGTCGTGCGTTCGCCGCGCTCAAGAAACGTCCGAAGCGTACGGTACTCTTTATCGCGACAACCGCCGAAGAAATGGGTTATTTGGGGGCGAGATACTATATCCGGAAACCGCTTTATCCGATCTCGCAAACGGTAGCGGCGATCAATCTGGACGCGGGGAATTTGTTCGGATTGACGAGGGACCTAGGCAGTACTGGCTACGGGAATTCCACTTTAGACAAGGCCCTCGCGGAGGCTGCTGCAATGCAAGGCCGCACTTTTGTCGAAGCCTCGATCGATAATGGCGGAATGTACTTCGCATCCGACCAGATCGAATTTGCCAAAGGGGGAATCCCCGCCGTATTTCCGTGGAGTGGCGTTGACTATGTCGGAAAGAGTCCTGGTTTCGGCGAAAAGATATGGGATGAATACATTGAGAAACGTTACCATCAAGTGACTGACGAGGTGATGCCGTATTGGGAGATGTCCGGAGCGGTCGAGGACGCAAGGTGGATGATGATCGCCGGATTTCTCGTAGCAAACGGAACTTGCAGGCCGGAGTTTCTGAAAGGCTCGGAGTACCCGTGGATCGGAAAGGGAAAGTAAGGGAGTTATCACAACAATGGCAAGTTGCTTCTTAAATTGCCTCCACGTTAGGGCAATGAACGTGAAGTTGCTTCTTTGAAATGCTCCGACCTTGGGCATGAATACTCCTTTAAATTGCCTCCACCTTTAGGTGGAGGTAAGGAGCTCCGAGGGCCGTGGCTTGAGCCCAATTTAGAAAAAAGCGCTTCCCCGGCTTCAGCCAAATTAGGCCAATGCCGATCGGAATTTTTCTTACAGAACTTCGGCTAAAGCCGTATGTTGTCTGACCTAACCTCCACCGAAAGGTGGAGGCAATTTAAGAAGACAACCTGACCGAAAGGTCGCGCTAGAACACTTCAGAACTCTTAATCAGATTTAGTTGCTAACCCGCGGCCACTACGGCTAAGATTCAAATCTAAAAACTAAACAAGGAGTAACTCCCACTATGCCTTGGATAAAAGTCTGGTTGCATTTCGTCTGGTCGACGAAAGGCCGTTCTCCTTATTTGCAGGATGAGATCAGAAACCGAGTATTCGACCACATCCGACAGAATGCGAGAGCGAAGAGAATACATATCGATTTCATCAACGGTTATATCGAGCACGTGCATTGTCTGATCTCGCTCGGAGCTGATCAGACGATTGAAAAGTTGATGCAGCTGATTAAAGGCGAATCATCGTTCTGGATAAATAAGAACGGGCTGACGAAAACAAGATTCGAGTGGCAAGAGGAATTTTTTCGCCTCCGTCAGCGAGGCAAATCTGGGACAGGTGCGCAGATATATTGCCAAGCAGGAAGATCATCATTCCAGAGTTTCGTTCCGTCAGGAATTTGATGATCTTCTAATTCGCGCCGGGTTTCAGAAGTTTAAGGATCGTTGATCCCGGCTTCTAAATTGCCTCCACCTTTAGGTGGAGGTTGCTGATTGACTCAAGCCGGGCTTTAGCCCAATTTAGAAAAAAGAACTTCCTTGGCTTTAGCCAAATTTGGCTAAAGCCAATCGGAATTGTTTTTTTTGTAGTTGGGCTAAAGCCGGTTGTTGTGTTGACCTGACCTCCACCTAAAGGTGGAGGCAATTTAAAGATTCTTGACCGATAATGATTTGTCGAAGCATGAACAGAATTATTCGAGTATGTGTTCTAACCGCCGTTCTTTTGACCGCATGTCAATCCCAGGCAGGCGGTGATCTTTCCATGGACGAGCACACCGTTTACTCAGCGGTTGTGCGATCCCGACCGCCCTACCCAATTGTCATTAATACCACCATAGATACTTTTGGTGAAGTAAGCTCTGGTGAACTGCCCGAGCTGATCTCGGGCATTCGATCCGACACTATTGCCGACTGGATTGCGAGGAATCAAGAACCGGTGGTCCTCCCGCAAAATCTTTCCTTCGAAAAAGGATATGAAGTTATCCCTCAGTCCGAGCTTGAGCCGTTAGCTCGTTATTACTTTTTCACGAGAGTTGGTTTCAGCAAAGATGGTCAGCAAGCGTTCCTGAGATTCTATTTTGCCTGCCCGCTGTGCGGAGAAGGTGCATTTTATCTGTTGGAGAAGAAAGAAGGAGTCTGGGAGATCGTACACGAATCGGAAAAATGGAAAACGTAGGCTTATGAGAACACTTATCAAATCCGGACGCATCGTCACCGCCGTTGATGACTACACGGCTGACATACTCATCGAAGACGAGACCGTGTCGATGATAGGCAAATCGATCGACATGGAGGTCGATAAAACGATCGATGCAAAAAATAGGCTCGTCATTCCCGGCGGCATCGATCCACACACCCACATGGAGTTGCCGTTCGGCGGGACGCAATCGAGTGACGACTTTTTTACCGGGACGCGTGCGGCGGCGTTTGGCGGGACGAC